>JANNYY010000029.1:0-11971 GCA_031410355.1 Chitinophagaceae bacterium
TAAAAGCAAAATGATTTTTGAGCCTGGTAACCGCATCCTCACTCTGGGCAGGCAATGTTGTGTTACCAATGATAAACTGTTGTTGCCTATTCCACAACGGGAGATAGACAATAACACCCATATTGTTATTTCGCAAAACCCGGGCTATTAATTTAAATGCTGATAAAAAAGATAAATGAAAAAACCGCTTCTTATATTACTCTTCATGTTTTTATCCGGTGCGTTAGCAGCACAGGAGGCAGATTCGTCTATGGTTTATAAGCCGGTAGATTATCCCAGCGGCTTTACAGCACAACTTAATGTTGTGTACACAAAAGTTAATGGATGGGAAGGTAAGGTTGATCTTTACCTTCCCCCAAAGACTGATAAACCAACCGCCATTGTTATTAATATACATGGCGGGGGATGGAACCATGGGGTTAAAGAATCACAAACCGGTTTCAGTACATTTTTTAAAGCAGGCTTTGCCGTTGCCAATATTGAATACAGGCTTACCGGCCAGGCCACTGCACCGGCTGCGGTTGAAGATACCCGCTGTGCTTTGATCTACTTAATAAAAAATGCAAAGGCTCTCAATATTGATGTAAACAAGATCGTGATCATGGGCGGCAGTGCCGGTGGGCATCTGGCATTAATGGGCGGCTTGCTGGCCAACGATCATCGGTTTGATACTAACTGCCCGGGTGTAGAAAATATTAAAGTAGCTGCCATCATTGACAAGTATGGTATTACCGATGTTTGGGACTGGGGCTATGGCCCAAACATCAAAAGTAAATCTGCCACAAACTGGCTGGGTGAAAAAGCAAAAGATAAAGATTTTGCAGCCTCTGTTTCTCCAATCACTTACGTTTCAAAAAACAGTCCGCCAACTTTTATTGTGCATGGTGATGCCGATCCAACAGTGCCTTACCAGCAATCTGTTGAACTACATAAAAAATTATTGGAAGCAGGAGTTAAAACCGGGTTTATAACAGTGCCGGGTGGGCTGCACGGCAAGTTTGAAAAAGAAAAGAACAGCGAGGTTAATAAAGCAATTATCAATTTTATTTTAAGCCTTAATAGTTTTAAATAGATGAAGAGGAATTGTATAGCAAAGTTTTTACTGCTCTTTTTCCAACAGATAAAACCTCTGTAAAGCAAACTTTTATTAAGAAGTAAAATTGAACAGGCCTTTTTATTCAGGCTCAAAAAAAGTACCGTGAAAAGAATTTGCTGTTTTATTGGAATGATGTGTTTTTTCAGTCTGGTGCAGGCAAATAACGGCAACACTGTTTTTGGCAAAGTAAAAAAAGTGCTGAAAAAAGAAATCATGGAACAGGCTGCCTGGGCATTAACGCAACAACCTGTTACAGTAACGTCAGATCAATGTATTCGTTCAGCAGGTGCTGTGCATGATTTTTATTCGGAAGGAGATTATTGGTGGCCAAACCCGCAAGACCCAACGGGGCCATATATACAGCGGGACGGTTTATCAAACCCCGATAATTTTACGGCACACCGTAAAGCAATGATTCGATTTAGCCAGGTGATTGGTTCTTTGACTTCAGCATATATAATTACAAAAGATGAGAAATATGTAAATCATGCAATGAAACATTTAAGAGCATGGTTTATTGATGAAAACACTTTCATGAATCCGTCTTTACTGTATGCACAGGCAATAAAGGGAAAAGTAACAGGAAGAGGTGTAGGAATCATTGATATGATTCAAATGATGGAAGTTGCACAGGGAATCCGTGCCATTGAAAATTCATCAGCAATAAATAAAGAGGATTTATTTAAAATCAAAAATTGGTTTTCGATCTATTTAAAATGGGTAACCACACATCCTTATGGTATTGAGGAAAGAGATGCAAAAAATAACCATGGTACCTGTTGGGTAATGCAGGTAGCTGTATTTGCAAAGCTGGTGAATGATGAGCAATTGTTAATCTATTGCAAGGATCGTTTTAAAACAGTTTTATTACCCAACCAGATGGATATAAATGGTAGCTTTCCTCTGGAACTTAAAAGAACAAAGCCTTATGGCTATTCTCTATTTAACCTGGATGCCATGGCAACAATCTGTCAGGTGTTAACAGATTCAAAAGACAACCTTTGGGATTTTACTTTGGATGATAACCGGAGTCTGAGGTTGGCAATTGAATTTATGGTTCCCTTTGTTGCAAAAAAAGAAAGCTGGACATATAAACCCGATGTGATGTATTGGAACGATTGGCCGGTAGCGCAACCTTTTTTAATTTTTGGATATAATGGATATCATAAAAAAGAATGGTTTCAATTATGGAAAAAACTGGAGCATTTTCCAACAACAGAAGAAGTGATCAGAAACCTGCCGGTAAGAAATCCGTTGATCTGGATTTGAGAAAAATAAAAAAAAATACGACCGTTTTTGAAACTTATATCGTCTAACAAAATAAAAAAATAAACAGCATAAAAATGAAAAAAACAACCTGGTTATTGAGTTCATTAATGTTTCTGATGGTTGCAAATGTTTTTGCACAAAAAACATCCAAGCCAAATATTCTGTTCATCGCTATTGATGACCTGAAACCTGAATTAGGTTGTTACGGTAACAAGATTGTAAAGACGCCCAATATTGACCGGTTGGCAAAAATGGGTACCGTGTTTTTGAGTAATTATTGCCAGCAGGCCGTATGCGGCCCCACCCGTGCAAGTTTGATGACGGGCATGCGTCCCGATGTAACCAAAGTCTGGGATCTGAAAACACAAATGCGTGATATGAATCCCCATATTGTAACCTTACCACAATATTTAATTACACAGGGATATTTAACCTGCGGTACAGGAAAAATTTACCACCCCAGCAGTGCACTAAAAAAAATAGACCCTGTATCCTGGAATATGCCATACCTGGTAGATTCCGAATCAGACTATCCAAACGGCATGGGCAAACCTGCCAACAAACAATATCAAAATCCGGCAACAAAAGCATTATTTGTACCCAAAGAAAAAGGTGAAGCGAAAAAGAATAAAGATGATGACGGGGATGATGAAACCCCAAAAACAATAAAAGGGCCATCTACAGAATGTATTGATGTGCCTGACAATGCTTATGAAGATGGAGTTATTGCCTTACTGGCAAGTGAACAGATCACCAAATTCAGTAAGGAAAATAAACCATTCTTTATGGCAGTTGGTTTTCATAAACCACATCTTCCATTTGTAGCTCCTAAAAAGTACTGGGATCTTTATAAGAAAGAAGATATGCCATTGGCAACATTTCAGGAACATTCAAAAGATGGACCGTTGGTCGCTTATCATAAGTCTGGAGAATTGCGCAACTATACCGATATACCCGAGTTTGCAACCCTGCCGGGAGAAGACTTAAGAATTGGATTAAAAAAAGAAAAGCAGCAGGAACTGATACAAGGTTATTATGCAGCCGTTTCTTATACCGATGCACAGGTTGGTATTTTGCTGAATACACTGGACAAACTCGGGATGCTGAAAAATACGATCATCGTTTTATGGGGCGATCATGGATGGCATCTCGGTGATCATGATCTTTGGGAAAAGCATACCAACTTCGAACAGGCTACCCGTTCTCCGTTGATCATTGCCGCACCGGGCTATAAGCCGGGCGAAACAAAATCACTCACAGAACATGTAGATATTTTCCCTACCATTTGCAATTTAGCCGGGTTAAATGTGCCGGAACAGTTACAGGGTAAAAGTTTAAAGCCGCTGATGCAGAATAATAAAGCTACGGTTAAAGAGTTTTCTGTAAGTCAGTACCCACGTAAGCTGCAGAAAGATGAAATGAAAAAAATGAGCTATGCAAATAATAAGATCATGGGTTATACTTTCCGCACTGACAAATACCGTTACACAGCCTGGATGACGGACTTTACAAGCGATCAGCCTTTTAGTGAAAGCAAAATTTATGTTTCAGAAATGTACGATTATGTAAATGATCCGCTGGAAAAAGTAAATGTGGTTAATGATAAAAAATATAGCGCTGCTTCAAAAGACCTGCACGATAAAATGGTAGCCTACTTCAAATCACAGGAAAAAAAATAAAAAATGAAAAGAATTATTTTCTTAATTATCTCTTTGCTGTTTTTTTCTGTTAGCGTTATTGCGCAGCAAAAAACCAAACCAAATATTCTCTTCATTGCAATAGATGATTTGAAACCGATTTTGGGTTGTTATGGTAACACAATGGTAAAAACTCCCAATATAGACCGCCTTGCAAAAATGGGTACCGTTTTTATGAGCAACTATGTACAACAGGCTGTGTGTGGTCCTACCCGTGCCAGTTTAATGACCGGTAAACGACCGGATTATACAAAAGTGTGGGATTTGAAAACGAGAATGAGAGACATCAATCCTGATATTTTAAGTTTACCACAACACCTGATTACACAGGGATACACCACACAGGGCATTGGTAAAGTGTATGACCAGCGTTGTGTTGATAAAGAACTTGACAAGCCATCCTGGAGTGTTCCATATTATAAAACGAACAGCAAATATTACGGTGAATTTGGTGAGCCTGCTGAAGGAAGGTACCAATTACCTGAAACAAAGGCACTGGCAGAAAAATATATTAAAGAAGCACTGGATAATGGCAAAACAAAAGCCGAGGCCAATGACTATGTTCAAACAAAAATTAAACCCTCTGTTGAAAGTGCCGATGTGCCTGATTATGCTTATAACGATGGAGCAAATATTTTACAGGCAAAAGATATTTTGAGCCAGCTAAGTAAAAGTAATCAGCCTTTCTTTTTTGCAGTGGGCATTGCTAAACCACATTTACCTTTTGTAGCACCCAAAAAATATTGGGACCTCTACAAAAGGGAAGAAATGCCTTTGGCAAAATTCCAGGAACAAAGCAAAAATCCAGTTGCAGTTGCCTACCATAATGCCGGAGAATTGAGAGGCTATACCGATATTCCACCATTAACATCTTTTACAGATCAAAAGCCTTACGGAATAACCTTACCTGTTGACAAGCAGAAAGAATTGATTCATGGGTATTATGCAGCAATATCCTACACAGATGCCAATGTGGGCAGATTGTTAGATGCATTGGATTCTTTAGGCCTTACAAAAAATACCATCATCATTCTTTGGGGTGATCATGGCTGGCATTTGGGAGATCATAACCTCTGGTGTAAGCACACCAATTTTGAAGAAGCAACCCGTGCACCTTTAATTATTGCTGCACCGGGTTTTAAACCTTCAAAAACCAGTTCTCAAACCGAGCATATCGATATCTTTCCTACATTATGCGATCTGGCAGGGGTAAATATTCCTGCAACACTTGACGGTAAAAGTTTAGTGCCTTTGATGAAAAATCCTGCTGCTACTGTAAAGGAATATTCAGTAAGCCAATACCCAAGAAGTAATGCTACAGCCGAGAATGAAAGATTGGGTTATGCCGATGCGAATGCAATGGGATATTCTATCAGAACAAAGCAATACCGCTACACAATATGGATGAATAATGGTTTCAGAAGTAATAAACCATTTGATAACAAGTTGATCATTGGGACTGAATTGTATGATTATAAAAAAGACCCCCTGGAAAAGGTGAATGTAGCGAATGATAGAAAATATGCAGCAATCACTAAACAAATGGATGCCAAAATGATGGTGTTTTTAAAATCACAGGTAAAATAAGCCGGCAATAAAATGAGAGAACTGATTAAAAATAGTATGCCGTTGATGTTGTTATGCTTTGCCATGTCGGCATCCGCTCAGAAGGTTTCCTCAAAACAAAAAACGGTTCAGAAAGATTCTGTAAAATGTACTAATAAATCCTGCTGCACTTCAAAAATTCCCAACAGGTTTACAACTGCAAAAAAGAATGTTTCTACTACAGGCATACAAACGGTTGCTGCCGGTAAAATAAATCATGAGAATAGGGTTTGGATAGAAGGCGGCAGTTTTAGTATGGGTGCAGACAATGAACAGGGCAGGCAGGATGAATATCCAAAACATAACGTAAAACTGAATGGTTTTTACATGGATATTACTGAGGTAACGAATGAACAGTTTGCCGCATTTGTAAAAGCCACCGGCTACATAACTACTGCAGAAAAAGATGTTAAATGGGAAGACTTAAAAAAACAGTTACCAGCGGGTACACCTAAACCTTCGGCTGAAATGTTGAAAGCAGCTTCGCTTGTTTTTGTACCCACTGAGCAACCCGTTAACCTGCAGGATTACAGCCAGTGGTGGCAATGGACACATGGCGCCGATTGGAAACATCCAAAAGGTTCTGGAAGCGATATTGTTGGTAAAGAAAATTTTCCGGTAGTGCATGTTAGTTGGGATGATGCAAATGCCTATTGCAAATGGGCAGGCAAAAGATTACCCACCGAAGCTGAATGGGAATATGCGGCAAGGGGTGGAGTGAAAAATAATATTTACACCTGGGGTAATACCAACGTTGATTCAGGCGCAGCTAAATGTAATTACTGGCAGGGAAGTTTTCCAAACAAAAATGAAAACACCGATGGCTTTTATGGTGCAGCGCCTGTAAAATCTTTTGCTCCCAATGGCTATGGGTTGTACGATATGGCGGGTAACGTTTGGGAGTTATGTGCAGATCTGTATAACAATTCCTATTATGCACAATTAAGTAAAGCGGGCATTGCTGATAGCCCAAAAGGACCTGTAAAAAGTTACGACCCTGATGAACCATTGATAGCAAAACGTGTGATGAGAGGTGGTTCTTTCTTATGCAACGAATCGTATTGCAGCGGATATCGTGTGGCGGCAAGAATGAAAACATCACCTGATTCGGGCATGGAGCATCTGGGCTTCAGGTGTGTGGCAGATAAGTAAATGAATTTATAAAATCTATTGGCAATTGTAAATATGGTTCGTAATAAAAATAAATCAGTCAAAGATGTTTACTCCCGGTTTAAGCCAGGGGCGTATGCCATGTTGATTTGTATTATTCTTATTCCGACAGGCCTGGCTTTTGCATTGCAGTCCAGGGGTGCTCAATTTACTGTTGCCAATATACAGGAACTGAAAATTGCGTTAAGCAAAGTAAAGCCCGGTGATGTGGTCATCTGGAAAAACGGACAGTACAAAGACGTTAACATCAGCTATACTACAAATGGTGCTGAGCATAAAATGATTATTTTAAAAGCTGAAACTGCCGGCAAAGTAATTTTTACAGGGAGTTCGCAACTGATGTTAAAAGGTAAGTGGTTGCAGGCAGAAGGTTTTTTGTATACAGGTACTTCTACTTTACAAAAAGGAGATGTTCTTTCCTTTAGTGCCGATGCCATGCATTGCCGTATCACCAATTGTGCAATTGTCAATTACACACCCATTGATTCGATGGTTAATAATAACTGGATCAGCTTGCAGGGTACATACAATGAAGTGGATCATTGTTATTTTACTGGCAAAACCAACCAGGGTCCATATTTGGTTGTACGGTATTTTAAAGTACCAGGTTATGTAGATGGCAGCGATGCAGCACCTTCAACCTATCATCATATTCATCATAATTATTTTGGCTACCGTACATTACCTACTGATAATGGTGGAGAAGATATGCGTATTGGAGATAGCTTTACTTCCTTTACACATGGCTTTAATATTATTGAGTATAATTATTTTGAAGACCACCGCCTGGAAGCAGAAGTGATCAGTAATAAAAGCTGGGATAATATTTACCGCTTTAATACTTTCATCAATAACGACGGGCAAATGGTATTGCGGCATGGCCAGAAATGTTTTGTGTATGGTAATTATTTTGATGGAAAAAGCGGCCGCAATAAAAGTGGTGGCATCAGAATAATAAATGCCAATCAAACTGTGTTTAACAATTACATTACTAATGTGGAAGGTAGCGAAAAAGATGCCTCAAAAGGAGGTATTGTTATCATGAGTGGGTTACAGGGTTCCCCGTTAAATGGTTATTATCCTGCAGATAATGCGCTTGTAGCTTATAATACAACGGTTAATTGCGAAACGCCGGTCTATAAAATTGGCTATGGTAATAAAAGTAAGAACTTGCCTTTTGTAACCCCTCAAAATCTTTTAATCGTTAATAATCTTATACTTCAATCTTTAGGAAATAATAAAATAGCAGTAGAAACAGAACCGGTAACTTATAATGACTGTAAGAATAATTTTTATTCCAATGGTGCAGTTGAATTAAAAGGCTTTTCATTAATAAAGAAAAATGAAATAAAACTGAAGAATGGGTTTTACTGTTCTGCAATGCCGCTAAATAAAGCTATTATTGATTCAATCAATCAAAGACTGGCCATTCACAAAATTCAGCTTACCGAAAAAGAAATCACACAGTTTAACCCCCAATGGAAATTAAGTAAAAATGATGTGGGAGTTAGCTGGATAATAAAACAGTAAAAGAATAAGGAATGATTTTAAACAAGTTTAAAAAATCTGAAATGAAAAAAATTGTATTGGGACTATTAATGCTTACCAGCTTTATGTTTGCTACCGCACAGGGCGGCAAAAAAAATAAAAAGGAAAAAGCAGTTGCAGGCCAAACAAAGCCTGTACAAGGCCTGCCTTCAAAACCAAATATCATTTATATTCTTGCCGATGATCTTGGCATTGGTGATGTAAGTGCTTATGGCTCCGATAGTAATCATACACCCATTATTGATGAACTGGCAAGGAACGGGATGCTTTTTAAGCATGGTTATACTGCACCATTATGCGGCCCATCCAGGGCATTGATCCTTACAGGGCGGTATGCATTTCGTACCGGTGCCGTTAACCAGGACATGTGCGGAAATTTAAAACCATCCGATGAAGTTATGATACCCACTGTTTTAAAATCGGCTGGTTATGTAACCTCTATGACGGGTAAATGGGGGCAGCTTCCCTTAAACCCATCCGATTTTGGTTTTGATGATTATATCCGTTTTAAAGGCAGTGGTGTGTATTGGAGCAAGGAAAAGGGGAAATCAGAAATGTATACCGAAAACGGGGTAGATAAATCATTGGGTGATGATTATATGCCGGACCTGATGCACAATCACATGGTCAATTGGTTATCTGTCAATAAAGACAAACCGTTTTTCCTTTATTATTCATTGGTACAGGTGCATGGAAAAATTCAACCAACACCGGAGAGTAAACCCGGCAGTGATTTATACGCAGATAATATTGCTTACATGGATAAGCTGGTGGGCAAACTATTAAAAACGTTGGATAGTTTAAAATTGAGAGACAAAACTTTAATTGTTTTTATGGGCGACAATGGCACCGCAGGCGGGTATGCAAAACGTGGTACAATTGCTGGTAAACAACTCTCAGGCAAAAAAGGTGAAATGTTAGAGTGTGGCGGGTTAGTACCTGCTTTGGTAAACTGGCCAGGCGTTATTGCACCTAACCAGGTTACTAAAACATTGATTGATGCCAGTGATCTGTTACCAACATTTGCAGAAGTTGCCGGAGCAAAATTGCCCACTAAAAATATTTTAGATGGCCGCAGTTTTTTACCACAATTATTAGGGCAAAAAGGAAATCCCCGGGATTGGATTTTTTGTGAATTAGGCAATAAATGGTATGTAAGGGATGGGCGGTGGAAATTGAACCGGGAAGATGAATTGTTTGATATGATCAATTCGCCTTTTGAAGAAAAACTGATGACCAGCTATAGCAATAATAAAGAAGCAACAGAGGCACATGACCGGTTAAAAGCAGTGTTGGATAAATTAAATCCTGCAGCTGGCATTGTGGATGATGCCGATGGAAGCGGCAGGCATGGTGCAAAAATAAAAGCGAGAGAGGCAAAAAAGAATGGTGAAGATAATGACGATAAAAAAGACAAGAAAGATAAAAAGAATAAGAAAAATGTAAATAATGCAGACGGTGATTAATTTTAAAAAAATGAAACAATTGATTGCCGGATTTGTGGCATTAATTTGTGCAACCTCCTGCAATAATAAAATACAAAGGGCATTCAGTAAAGAATATATTGATGCCGGGCCGCATTTTTCCAAAGGGGTATCAGTGAAAAGCGGCAATACCAAAACCATTTATGTGGCAGGTTTAACAGGTGATGGAGCCGATTTTGAAGCGCAAACCCGTTCAACATTTGAAAACATCAGGCTTGTACTGGAAAAGGCCGGGGCCGGATTAAAAGATATTGTAAAAACGAATGTTTATATACCGAATTATACGCCGGAGAATATGGACATTTTTAGAAAGGTAAGAAAAGAAGTTTTGGGTGATAAAGAAATGCCTGCAAGTACAGCAGTTGGTGTCAGCATATTAGCAGCAAAAGATAAGTTGATTGAAATTGAAGCTGTGGCAGTAATACAAATCCGGAAATAATATTGTAGTAAAATAAAATCAAATAAATCTAATGAGAAAAACAGGACTTGGATTATTGCTTTTTTGCTTAACACTTGCTGCACATGCGCAAAAAGCAGAGCTGTCTAAATCAGACATGGTAAAGCTGGATTTTAAAACACTTGCTGAAAACAAAGCTAAAATACAGGTTAAGGATGTGGCTTTAATGCCTGCGTATGATCAACTGATAAAGGCTGCTGACCAGGCTTTAAAATATAAAGCAGTAAGTGTGATGGATAAAACAGACCTGCCGCCAAGTGGTGATAAGCACGACTATATGAGCATTGCGCCCTATTGGTGGCCCGACCCTTCCAAGCCTGGTGGTGTGCCTTATATAAGAAAAGATGGGGAAGTAAATCCCGAAGTAAAAAATTTTCCTGATAAGGAAAACATGCCAAGGCTTTGTGAAAACATTTACAATCTCTCTTTGGCTTATTATTTTTCCGATAATGAAGAGTATGCTAAACATGCGGGAAAATTAATAAAAGTATGGTTCCTCGATTCAGCAACAGCCATGAACCCCAATCTTAATTATGGCCAGGCCGTAAAAGGTGTTACCGATGGAAGGGCAGAAGGTCTTATCGAAGTAAGGCATTTTATTTTCCTGTTAGATGGGGTGTCGTTACTAAAGAATTCAGAAAACTTTAAAGAAGGCAAACAAAAGAAATTAAAAAAATGGATGACGTCATTTTTGACATGGATGGAAAGCAGTAAAATTGGTACAGATGAAAGAGATGCAAAAAATAACCACGGGGTTTGGTTTGATGCTACCAGTTTGGCCATTGCCGATTTTATTGAAGATAAAGAGCAGGCAAATAAAATTGTAAAACGGGCAGCAAACAGATTGGATGTACAAATGGACGAAAAAGGGTTTTTTCCTTTGGAACTGGCCCGTACCACTTCGCTGCATTACTCCACTTTTATTTTAGATGCTTTTACAATCATTGCACAATTATCAGAAAATACAGATACCAATTTCTGGACCCTGCAAACCAAATCAAAAAAATCATTGGAAAAAGGATATGCAGCTATTTTGCCATTTTGGGCAGATAATACAAAATGGACTTACAAAGAAATAAAACCATTTCCGCTTAACAATGCATACCAGTGTATATGGAGGGCTGCTGCAAAATACAATTGTACCTCGTGTAAAGATCTTATAAAGAAAAACGCTGCAAGCTTTGATAAGCTGCTTGTAAACTTATTATAAACTATTAATTAAAACCAAAACAACTTACATGTTAAATTTCAGAACCGACAACAAAATTGCGCTGGTAACAGGATGCAGCAGTGGCATAGGTATGGCCATTGCCATTGAGCTGGCTCAGTCCGGTGCCGACATCATTGGCGTATCCAATGATATGCCTGAATCAGGCTCAGAAGTTTCAAAAGCCGTAGAAGCTTCGGGGAAAAAATTCTATCCTTATGTTGCAGATTTTTCCAAAAGGGATTCTTTGTATGCTTTCTTAAATAAAGTTAAAGCCGAGCATCCGCGGATTGATATCATCATCAATAGCAGGATCAACTCCACTCATCAACGGAATTCCGTATATTCCTTCATCGTATCAACCACCAATTACATTGTCCACTCATGCTCCATTCATTCCTGTTCCATATATCTCTCCTATTTCATCGCTCTCTTCTT
>JANNYY010000030.1:0-2544 GCA_031410355.1 Chitinophagaceae bacterium
TATCAGTCGGGCCTTACTACCATTTGTTATTCAACAACCACCGCTAATCATCACAACATAGCCATGCGGTTAAAGCATTACAGGTTGCATCGCAAAGTAGAAGAGGCACAATTTAAAAAGCAGCGTGCTGAATATATAAAAGAATTAAAACCATCCGCATCTGCAACCGATGTTAACCAATTAATTGAAATAACCCGTGGCCGTGCATTTACTGATTTTATCAATGCTGTTGAATTGTATTTTAAAAAAGAACCAGTGCCGCCAGTTGAATTTTTGGGTACCAATACCTGCGATTACAAAACCGGTGTATGGGCCGAGCATTTACTGACCCGAAAAAATTATAAGACCATTATAGAAGAATCCGGCTTTTCTGCTGACTATACGCCGGGTTTTTGGGACACACACTACAAATACACACTTGCAAATTTTATTACCGGCTACTTTAACAGCATCATAAAAGCAGTTGGCAAAAGAGGAATTTATTTTTCACCTTTTGTAAATATTGTGGCTGTAAAATCTGAATGAAAAGCGATACAGTAAATATTGCAAGTTTGGTTTCTTATAAATTTCTGCCAGCACAAATGGGCGGACAAAAATGTATTGCCCTGTTTAACCGGTATCTCAGTAAAACCAATAACCTGGTTTGTGTGGGTGTACAAGAAAATGAAACAGCTTTTGAAAGTGAATACCTGGTATATAATATTTTAAGCAACAGCAAACTGCGGTATATAAACCTGTTTTATTTTTTTACGTTAAAGCGTTTTATACAACAGCATAAAATTACACACCTTATTATAGAGCATCCTTATTTGGGCTGGCTGGGTATTTTATTAAAGTGGACTTGCAACATAAAACTGATCGTGCATTCGCATAATATCGAATCGCAACGATTTAAATCGCTTAAAAAATGGTGGTGGGGTTTGCTATGGCATTATGAAAAATTTGTACACAGAAGAGCCGACCACAGTTTCTTTATACAGGGCAATGACAAAAATTATGCAATAGAAAAATTTAAACTGAACCCGGAAAAATGTTTGGTTGTTACTTATGGTGTTGAACTGAGTGTTGCACCTTCAGCAGCTGAAAAAAAAGCTGCAAAAGAATATTTGTACAAAACACACGGAATTGCAGCGCATGAAAAAATACTGCTCTTCAATGGTTCACTTGGTTATGCCCCAAACCTGGATGCTGTTGAAGCAATAGTCAATAAAATAAATCCGCTGTTGGTGGACAAAAATAATTTCAAGTATAAGATCATTATTTGTGGCAATAAACTACCGGCTGAATACCAAGGCTTAATTGCTTACAAAGAAAAAAATATTATTTACGCAGGATTTGTAGAAGATATAACAGTTTACTTCAAAGGTTCCGATATTTTTATTAACCCGGTTATTGAAGGTGGCGGCATTAAAACAAAGGTTGTAGAAGCGCTGGGTTACGATCTTTCGGTTATCAGCACTCAATCAGGTGCTACAGGTATTGACGTTACAGAAACAGGCGAAAAAATGGTTATTGTTGCAGATTCAGATTGGAACGAATTTGCCCGGCAAATTATTTTAATAGACAGTTCCGCTAATATACCGGCATCTTTTTTTGATGAATATTATTGGGGAAATATTATTGGCAAAACTAATAACGTATTTGAGCAACAGTAAACTTGTTTTCAACTATTCCTATTTAGGCGCCGGGTTTTAATCAAGAATCACTTTCCTGTACTCAGCAATAAATTTCTCTTTGGTGAAATTGCTGCAGGCGTAATCATACCCGTTTTTTGATATAGTTACTAAATCACTTCGATTTGATATAATATCCTGAATCTTCGTTATTGCTTCATCAACAAGCACCCTTTCATCATTTACTTCCTGTATCAAAAACCCGTTATAGCCATCCTTTACATGCTCAGGAATGGCGTCAACATTAACTACAAAGGGTATAGCGCCAAAAGCCATTGCCTCCATAATAACAATGGGAAAACCTTCAAAGGAGGAAGTCATCAGCAAAATATCATTTTCTTTATGGAACCGGTATATTTCTTCGCCGCCTTTAAGCTTTCCTACATAAGTGCCGTCATTGATCAGTTCTGCAGGCAACTCCATTTCAAATGAACCGGCAAGTTTAAAGGTTACATTTAATTTCAACTCCCTGCATTGCTGAATTATTTTTACAATCAGCCATACTCTTTTTTGTGGGCCTCCCCTGCCGGCATAATAAATTTTTAGTGGCAGGTCAAAATATTTTTTAATCAGTTCTGCCGGTATATATTCCAAACAGTTCGAAATTTTATATAACCGTTCCAGGTATTTTTTGGGGATACCAAACCCGCTGTAACATTCCCTGAATTGCTGTTTAAACACATCTGCGATAATTATTCTTGTATTGATGAACCGCACAAAGGGAGCCCAAACCCAGGTAAACTTTGGGTCGTGCATGTGAATCAATTCAAGTATTCTTATACTGCGACTGATATGGGGCGTTAATTTATAACCAAAATTGCATTGCCCTATAAAAACAACCGGTGCTTTTTCCTGGCCGTTGATGTGCCGG
>JANNYY010000031.1:0-3924 GCA_031410355.1 Chitinophagaceae bacterium
CTTGATAAACACCTGCGGGTAAAAACGGCCAACAAGGCTTTTTATAAAACATTTAAGGTAAATGAACAGGAAACAGAAGGTGTGTTGATTTATGACCTGGGCAACCGGCAATGGAATATTCCCGAACTGCGTACCCTGCTGGAAGAAATTTTGCCGCAAAAAAAACAGATCAGCGATTTTGAAGTAAAGCATAACTTTTTATCTATTGGCGAACGGGTAATTTTATTGAATGCCCTGGAAATAACAAGAGAAAAAAAGGAAGAAAAACTGATACTGCTTTCCATTGAAGATGTAACAGATAAAACTACAGCCGAAAGTAGACTGAGAGCAAGTGAGCGTCGCTTTAGAAACCTGGTAGAACAGGCCACTTACCCCATCTGTATTTTAAAAGGGGAAAATATGGTAATAGAAATAGCTAATGATGCAATGCTTAAAGTGTGGAATACAGGAAAAGAATCCTTTGGTAAATCCTTATGGCAAATTATACCCGAAACGAAGGACCAGTCTTTTGCGGGATGGCTCACAGACGTTTTTAAAAATAATATTACACATTATGGCAAAGAGGAGCCGGTTTATTTTAACCGGGCAGATGGAACAAAAGAAACTATTTATTTCAACTTTGTTTATCAACCTTTTGTAGAAGATGATGGCAGCATTACCGGGGTGATGGTGCTGGCTACGGATGTTACCGAACAGGTATTGTCACGCAAAAAAATTGAAGTGCAGAATTTATTGTTCCAGGATATGCTGATGACCGCCCCTGGTTTTGTAGCTACCCTTGCAGGCCCAAGCCATATATATGAATTGGTGAATGCACAATACCAAAGTTTATTTGGCAAACGGGAAATACAAGGCAAACCCATTATGGTTGCTTTACCCGAACTGGAAGGGCAGGGATTTGATACCCTGCTTGATAAAGTGTACAACACAGGCGAGCCTTATGTGGGTATAAATATTCCGATAACCTTAGCCCGTGATGAAGGCCTGGCTCCTGAAGAAAGATATTTCAACTTCAGCTACCAGCCCATGTATGATGAGCATAAAAACATTTTTTCCATCCTGGTTTTTGGATATGAAGTAACAGCGCAGGTAACTGCAACCAAAAAAATTGAAGAAAGCGAAGCATTTAACCGGGCTGTATTGGAAAGCAGCCCCGATTGTATTAAAATGCTTGATGCAGAAGGCAGGATACAGTTTATGAACACAAATGGTATTTGTCTTTTGGAGATTGATGATTTTAAATCGATAGAAAACACCTACTGGTGGGATATGTGGCAACCTGAGAACCGGCAAGTAATAAAAAATGCAGTAGCAAAAGCAAAAGCCGGGGAGAAAATTCAATTACAGCTTTTTGGGCCTACAGCAAAAGGCACCCCTAAATGGTGGGATATAATAATATTGCCTGTGCAGGAAGATGGAGCAGATAAAGATCTTCAACGCATACTTTCCGTATCAAGGGATATTACAGAACAGAAACAAAGTGAACTTAAAGAGAATGAACTGTTAAGCCGGTTTCAAACGCTTGTATTGCAGGCACCGGTTGCTATTTGTGTTATGCGGGGAAAAGAGTATGTGATAGAAACCATAAACAAAGGCATGATAGACATGTGGGACAGGAAGATAGAAGATGTAATAAACAAACCTGCTTTTGATGTGTTGCCGGAGTTCAGGGACCAGGGTTTAAAAGAACTTTTGGATAATGTTTTAAACACTGGAGAAGGCATTGTATTACAGGAAATGCCCCTTACTATCAGGCGCCGGGATAAGATGGAAAATATCTTTGTAAAATTTGTTTACGAGCCCTTGCGTGAAGCTGATGGCAACGTTTCCGGAGTAATGGCATTAGCCCATGAAATTACAGAACAGGTGGTTGCCCGCAAAAAAGTAGAAGAAAGCGAAAAACAATTCAGGCAGATGGCTGAATTAATGCCACAAAAAGTATGGACCGCTGATGCAGCAGGTAATAAAAACTATTTTAATAAAACATTACTCGACTATGCCGGTATGTCTTTTGAAGAATTGCAAGGCAGCGGGTGGCAAAAGATCGTACATCCTGATGATTGGGAAATCGATAAAATTTACTGGGAGGAATCTATGAGCACAGGAAAAGATTATGTGAGAGAAAACAGGTTACTACGCAAGGATGGGGAATACTTATGGCATCTTACAAGAGCTGTAGCTTTAAAAGATGAGACCGGTGACATAAAATTGTGGATAGGTTCTAAAACTGAAATACAGGAGCAGAAAAAACAACGGGAAGTATTGGAAAAAGCCGTAACAAAAAGAACGCATCAGTTATTGGAGGTTAACAAAGAACTAGAACAAAAACACGAGGAATTATTTATCGCCAAAGAAAAATTACTTACTGAATACTCCCGCAGTTTAATTGAAGCCAGCCTTGATCCCTTAGTTACCATAAACCCTGAAGGCAAGGTTACCGACATGAACCAGGCAACTGTAAATATTACCGGCATAAGCCGTGAAAAACTTACCGGTACTAATTTCTTCGATTATTTTACCGAACCCCAAAAGGCCCGTGAAGTGTACGAAAAGGCATTTGCCAAAGGCTCCATTATTAATTCGCCGCTTGTGGTGCGCCATGTGGATGGTACACTTACTGATGTGTTTTTAAATGGCTCCGTGTATAAAGATGGTAAAGGAAACGTATTGGGGGTGGTGCTTGTGGCACGGGATGTTACCGAAGAAAAAAGGATTGCCAAAGAACTTACAGAAGCCATAGTAATTGCCGAAATGGCAACGGTTATTGCCGAGGAAGCAAAAACAAAAGCCGAAGAAGCCGCTATTATTGCCGAGGATGCCGTAAAAGCAAAACAACAGTTCCTGAGTAACATGAGCCACGAGATACGTACCCCCATGAATGCCATCATTGGGTTTACCAAAGTGGTATTAAAAACTGATCTTACTGCTAAACAAAAAGAATATTTAACAGCCATAAAATTAAGCGGCAATTCACTCATTGTTTTAATAAACGATATACTGGACCTGGCCAAGGTAGATGCCGGTAAAATGACCTTTGAAGAAATTCCATTTAAAATGTCTTCCTCCATATCGGCCATGATGCACCTGTTTGAAACAAAAGTGCAGGAAAAGAATTTAGAACTGGTAAAGGAATATGATGAAACCATTCCGGAAGTATTGCTGGGCGATCCCGTGCGCCTGCACCAGATCATTTTAAACCTGGTGAGTAATGCAGTAAAATTTACATCAAAAGGAAAAATTACGGTAAGCCTGCGCCGGCTTGCAGATGTGGATGAAGAAAATGTAAGCATTGAATTTACTGTTGGCGATACAGGAACAGGCATACCGGAAAATAAAACCGAAAAGATATTTGAAAAATTTCACCAGGCATCTGCAGATACAGCCCGGCTGTATGGAGGCACAGGGCTTGGGTTGGCCATTGTTAAGCAACTGGTAGAGTCGCAGGGGGGCACAATTAGTGTAAAAAGCAAGGTTGGCGAAGGTTCTGCTTTTAGTTTTACATTAAGTTTTAAAAAAACAAATGCAACCGCAGAAGCAGATACAGAATTTTTGGAAATTGATGCAGAAAATAAAAATATAAACGTGCTGGTGGTGGAGGATATTGCACTAAACCAGTTGTTGATGAAAACCCTGCTGGATGATTTTGGATTTGAAAGGGATATAGCTGCCAATGGTTTAATAGCCATTGAAAAATTAGGGCAAAAAAATTACGATATTATTTTAATGGATTTGCAGATGCCCGAAATGAATGGGTTTGAAGCCACTGAATACATCCGTAAAAAAATGAGATCAAATATCCCCATCATTGCTTTAACTGCCGATGTAACCACTGTTGACCTGGAAAAATGCAAGGCAGTTGGCATGAATGATTACATTGCAAAGCCTGTTGATGAAAGAATATTGTTCAGTAAAATAATTGGGTTG
>JANNYY010000032.1:0-3052 GCA_031410355.1 Chitinophagaceae bacterium
GTGCAGTGGTGGTGCCTTATTTAACTAACAGCAGAGGTGAATTTATTGATAAATTAGTGTGGAATAAAAGGGTGGCGTTGGGCAAATTAACGAGTGCCAATATTAGCCTGCAGAGCCAGTTTAAAGGCGGGGATAAAAGCGAAAAGTTGCCCATAAACAATCAACAAAACAAGCAGATCAATTCCATTTCGGGACTTCCGTTAAATGAATACCAGCAGGAAGCTGCTTACATAAGTAATAACCCCGGCGAGTTTGCAAACTTTAATATCCCCTGGAGCATCAGCTTGTCTTATTCATTAAATTATAGCCGTGTACCCAATGGTTTGGGTACGGGATATAAAGGTTTTTTTACCCAAAATGTAAATTGGACAGGTTCTTTAAACCTTACACCCAAATGGCAGATAGGGTTAAACGGTTCGTATAATATTACCGATAAAGAACTGGGCCTGTTAAGCATGTATTTAAGCAGGGAGATGCATTGCTGGCAAATGGCCATTAATATTTCGCCTGTAGGAAAATATCGTTCTTTCAATATAAGCATCAGCCCAAAATCGGGTTTGCTGAGAGATTTGAAAATAAACAGAACGAGGTATTTTTATGATTTGTAACGGTTAGAGGAATTAGTAATTGGTAATTAGGAATTTGGAATTAGGTTCTACATTCTAAGGGGCTTCCTGCCTAATTCCCAATCCCCAATTCCTAATTCCTAACTCCTAACTCCCAATTACCAATTACCAATTCCTAAACATGTTCCACATACTCCCTCACCATTACATTAAACACTTTTTCTTTTAAGTCCTTTAAAGCAATCTCTGTAGATGCTTCAGCAGGTAAAAAATGCATTTTTAATTTTACCGGCAGCAGAAAGAATTTTTTATTAATGGGCATTGCTTTTTTTGTGCCAATAATTACACAGGGTATAATTGCTTTTTTTGTTTCCAGTGCAAGCTTAAAAGCTCCGTTGTAAAAAGGTTTTATGGGTTCAGTTGAGCGGTTTCTTGTTCCTTCGGGATATATGCAAACATGCATTCCGGCGGCCAATACTTTCTTCATGGCATTAAAGCTTTTTCTGCGGCTTCTTTCATTTTCCCTGTCAACCAAAATTGAGCCTCTTTTATAAAACTGGCCAAACAAAGGAATTTTTGCAAACGATGCCTTGGCAATTGTTTTATTAGCGCCGGGCACAAAGGGTGATGAGAGGGGTACATCCAATAATGCATTGTGATTAAAAACAACAATGTAAGCTATGCCCGGTTTAAAATTTTCTTTACCGCTTACTGTAACCGGGCATCCAATTAAAAATAGCCACACATTCATCCAGATTTTTGATACAGCAATAAAATATTTTTGTCCTTTTGTTTCTTCCATGGTATAAGATAACATGGCCGGAAGAAAAATAATTGAGAACGTAATTAAAAAAGTTACGAGGCCCCATAATGCCCAGATTCGCCCAAAAAGATTTTTTACAAAGCCCATTATATTACTTTATTACGGTGTTAATAATTTCCAGTCTATTGGCGATATGCCCTGTTTTGTTAAGAGTTCATTTGTTTTTGAAAAATGTTTGCACCCAAAAAAACCGGCATGGGCCGAGAGGGGAGAGGGATGCGCTGCTTTTAAAACGAAATGTTTTGTTTCATCAATCAGTATTTGCTTTTCCTGGGCAAACTTACCCCAAAGCAAAAAAACAATGCCTTTTTTTTCATCAGATATTTTTTGAATGACTGCATCCGTAAATTGAGCCCAGCCAAATTTTGCGTGGCTGTTGGCTTCGTTGGCTCTTACTGTTAGTGCAGCATTCAGCAGCAAAACACCCTGCTCTGCCCAGCGGGTTAAATTGCCATACTCAACAGGCATGGCAATACCGATATCATTTTGAATTTCTTTGTAAATATTAACCAATGAAGGCGGCGGCTTAATACCGTTTTGTACAGAAAAACTTAGTCCGTGTGCCTGGCCTTCGCCATGATAAGGGTCCTGCCCAAGTATTACCACTTTAAGTTTTGTAAATGGTGTTTGGTTAAAAGCATTGAAAATAAGAGAGCCTGGCGGATAAATAATTTTACCTGCAGCTTTTTCTGTTTTTAAAAAAGTTACAACTTGCTGAAAGTAAGGTTTGGTAAACTCATTCTTTAAAACTTCCTACCACGATGCTTCCATTTGTACTTCCATGCTTAAAGTTTTGCATAAAAATAAAAAAGAGCCGCCATATAGCGACTCTTTCTTTTTTGATGACTTTGGCAACAGTGTTATTTATTTACAAATTATTTTTGTGAAATGCCTATATTTGCACCCGATTTTGGCTCGGAAGCTCAGCTGGATAGAGCATCAGCCTTCTAAGCTGGGGGTCATTGGTTCGAATCCAATCCGAGTCACTTGAAAAGCCTGTTAATCGGGCTTTTTTTAATTTATGCCAGCCTTCGTTTACATATTGTTTAGTGAGAAACTTAATAAATATTACATTGGATCCACACCCGATGTAGAACGGCGAATTGCTGAACATAACAGAGGGAAAGATAAATTTACAAAAACCGGGGTGCCCTGGATATTGGTTTATAAGGAAGCGTTTGAAGAACTAAAGCAAGCAAGACAAAGAGAATTGTATATTAAAAAAATGAAAAGCAGAACGTATATTGAATCTTTGATACGCTCCGCTGGATAGTGCATCCCGATTTCTAATCGGGAGGGTCATTGGTTCGAATCCAATCCGAGTCACAAAATGAAAGCCTTTACCAAGGCTTTTTTTTTATGCCCCGATAAATCTTGACGAACTCGTATGTTCAGCCCTGAAGAGGCAATATTTACGCAGTGGTGACGAGTCTATAAGAGTCCTGTGGTGGCAACATTTTATGTTTGTAAAAAAAAAATTTATATTTTCGCTGTCTTCAATTTAGTGCTATGAGGTATTTTAACAACTAAGGAAAGATTTCTTCTTCCTTAATTCTGCAAAGGTCACAGTGCAATTCTGCATTGTAATTTATCTATTTACTTAACTTTTTATTTTGTATTTATCATGGCATACTCAACACAAAAAATTCATTCTTATTTTAAA
>JANNYY010000033.1:0-8834 GCA_031410355.1 Chitinophagaceae bacterium
ATTCAGCCGCACTGGCAAAGCAGATAAAACCGCATGGAAAACTTTTAGCAGCCATGTCCATTACCTGCAGGGCGATTTTACCAATGCTGCTTTATATATTTCGCTGGGTAAAGCTTTAGATGCTTATGATAGTAAAACCGGGCAGCGTTGTAACCGGTTATTTGTCTATTCAGTTTCGCCGCGGTTTATTGAAATCATCAGCAAGGAACTTTATAAAAATAAAATTGCCTCACAAAAAGATGCAGACCGTATCATTATTGAAAAACCATTTGGCACCAGCCTGCAGACAGCAAAACACCTGAATAGTTTTTTATCGAAACGCTTTGCCGAAAAACAAATTTACCGCATTGATCATTACCTGGGCAAAGAGACAGTACAAAACATCATGGCGTTTCGTTTTGCCAATTATATATTTGAACCCTTGTGGAATAAAAATTTTATTGACCACGTGCAGATAACGGTAGCAGAAACTGTAGGGGTTGGCAGCCGTGCCGGCTATTACGAGCAGGCGGGTGCTTTAAAAGATATGATACAGAATCACCTGCTGCAGTTGCTTTGTGTTGTGGCCATGGAGCCACCCGCAAAACTGAATGCTGCAGAAATACGCAATAAAAAACTACAGGTACTAAAAGCCCTGAAGCCTTTTAATAGTAAAAGCATAACAAAAAATATTGTAAGGGGACAATACACAGCAGGCAATATAAACGGCGTTAAGCAGGCAGCTTACCATAATGAAGAAAATGTTGCCCCTTTATCTTTTACCGAAACATACTTTGCAGGTAAATTTTTTATTGATAACGAACGCTGGAAAAATATTCCTTTTTACCTGCGCACCGGTAAATGTTTATCTAAACAGGCTTCTTTAATTGTAATACAGTTTAAAAATACGCCGCATAAAATTTTTAAAGACGATTGTAATCCTAACAGGCTGGTTATTGCCATTCAGCCCGATAATGAAATAAGCCTTTGGTTTGAAAGCAAGGTGCCCGGCCTGGAAATGAAACTCAAAAATGTTGAAATGGATTTCACCTACCGGGAAAGTTATACTGAACAACTGCCGGAAGCTTATGAAGCTTTATTGCTGGATGCCATGGCCGGCGATGCATCTTTATTTATGCGCAACGACCAGGTTGAAATGGCCTGGAAAATTGTGATGCCCATTATTACTACCTGGCAAAAACAAAAAAAGACCGGCCTTAAATTTTATCCTGCCGGCAGTACAGGTCCAAAAGCTGTAGATGATCTTATACAAAATGACGGCAGGAAATGGTACCTGTAATTAAATGATATGCTTTACTATACTTCATACGAATCGCTAAGCATTGCAGCAGCACATTTTTTTACAACTGCCTGCCAGCAAAGTATTGCTGCGCATGATAAATTTACAGTGGCGTTAAGTGGAGGCAATACACCAAAAAGATTTTATGAATTACTCGCAACAGCAGAATTCAGCAAAAATATAAACTGGAAAAAGGTATTTATTTTTTTTAGTGATGAACGATATGTTTTGCACAGCGATACTGAAAGTAATTTTAACATGGCGTCTGCAAGCTTGTTAAATCATATTCCAATTCCAAGTAAAAATATTTTTGCTATACCCACTTCTTCCTCGCCTGAAAAAGATGCAGTTAAATACGAAGCAGATATAAAAAAATTGTTTGGCAGCAATACTCCGGTCTTTGATCTGATACTGCTTGGTATGGGTGAAGACGGGCATACCGCTTCGCTTTTCCCTGGTAATAAAATATTGGAAGAAAAAAAGCGGTTGGTAAAAGAAGTTTACCTGCCCGAAAAAGGGATCTATCGCATCAGTTTTACCTTTCCGCTGATAAACCAGGCTAAACAAATTTTATTTTTAGTATCGGGCAAGGAAAAAGAACCGGTATTAAAAAAGATATTGAGCAAAAGAAAAATTAAAAAACCATTACCGGTACAATTAATTAAAGGAAATATATTGTGGATGGTAAATCATACAATCAAAAGGGTGTCAGGGTGAGCTTGTCGAACCCGGTATAATCTAATGAACTCGCCTTCGACAGCACTTCGTCAAGCTCAGTACAGGTTGACAGTCTGATAGTTTAAATGCGGGAGCCATAAAATGCAATTCATTACCACTTTTGAAGAAGACGGTTTCCAGGCCTCCGCTAAACTCAATAGCACAGCACCTTAAAAAACTAATATTTTTTATAGAGATCGTAAATTATTTTTTTATCTCTATCACTAAGTACAGCCGCCGAATCATTCTGCACAAAATG
Source organism: Chitinophagaceae bacterium (assembly GCA_031410355.1). Lineage (GTDB taxonomy): Bacteria > Bacteroidota > Bacteroidia > Chitinophagales > Chitinophagaceae > Ferruginibacter. Next base: position 2,256 of record JANNYY010000033.1, read on the forward strand.
TAATTTAAAAGCTTTAATAGCGGCGATGGAATCCCGGGTATCGTAACCAATAATCCGCAATGCCTGCACGGCATTAAAGTTTTCGGGCTGTTTTACTTTTGCTGTATCATACCAGTAACCAAATCCATTTGCGGCAAGCTTTTGCCATGGAAAAAACTTGTTGGGGTCAACTTTTCTTGAGGGTGCAATATCTGCATGGCCAATAAAATTTGCCGTGGGAATACTGTAATTTTTTTTAAGCGCCCTTAAAACAATCAGCAGGTTATTTATTTGTGCTTCGGTAAAAGGTTCAAAGCCGTTATTATCGAGTTCAATACCGATGGATATGGAATTTATATCAGTTACATTCCCCCACCTGCCTGCACCTGCATGCCAGGCACGCAGGTAATCGCTTAACATGTGCTGTACGGTGCCATCTTTACAAATTACATAATGTGCACTTACCTGTGTACGGGTTAATGTAAAAGTTCTTAACGTACTGTCGCAGCCATTTTGTGCCGTGTGATGAATAATTACAAAATTGGGTTTACGCATACCAAAATTTGTTGTGCCTGCCCATGATGCCACTTTGGTGCTGTCAATATCTGCAGGTTGTTTTTTTATTTCGTTGGCAAAAGTTTTTGCCTGCATTTTATAGGCCTTGTTACTGGCTGCATATTTACCGGTGCTGCAACTGTTGCTGATTACAAGGATAAAAACTGCTACAAGTATTTTATGTGCCATAATTGAATTAAAAGGGAAAGTTACGGTAAAACGAATTATTCATTAATACGGGCATAATGAGAATGCTTGGTTGTATTTGCGCTACTCCCAGTGAGTAGCGTTTTTTTTAATAAACAGTTAAAAAAAAATAATTAAAAAAAAATTGTTTCCTATTTTTAATAGCGCATTATAGGGGAAATACACATGTTGCCTGCTATGCCATTTTACACTCCCTTTAAATTGAACATTATGACAAGACAATTTTATTTTTCTTTCTTTCTACTTTTTTGCGGACAAAGGATAATTGCGCAGTTTCATTATCCTATCACCAAAACAGTTGACAGCAGTGATACCAGATATAATGTATCAGTTAAAGATCCTTACCGCTGGCTGGAAAATCTGAAAGATCCTGAAGTAACAGACTGGTTTAAAGCCCAGGCCAATTTTGCCGATAACGTTTTAAATAAATTACCATACACAGACACTTTATTAAATGAACTGACAAAAGTGGATGTAGAACAACATGAACAAAAATATGGTAATACCCGAATAGGTAATTCCCTCTTTTATAATTTGGTAAAAAAGGGAGAAGCGAAATTGAAGATTTATAGGCAGTTTGATAATGAAAGTTCGCCGCAAATAATTGCTTCACCCGAAATGTGGGGAGATAATTACAATATATTTAGCTACGATATTGACCCTTCCGAAAAATATATTGCCATCTATGCTCAGGAAGGTGGAAAAGAAATAAACGAGGTGAAAATTTATAGCATCGAAGAAAACAGAATTTTACCTGATAAAATTGTAGGCAGCTATAAGGGATTTATGAAGAATCAAAACAGGGTGTTTTATTATACTCAGCGTCCTACATACGACCCGCATGTGGTCTATTCCCATAATGATGAGATTTTCAAAACGCATATCATCGGTACAGTTTCTTCTCTTGACAGAGTAATTGTAAGTAAACAAACTAACCCTGAAATAATGAGTTATACAGACGAGAGATACCTTTGGGAAATTCAAACATTTAAAGGCTGCAATTTTGAGTTTACATGGATTTCTCCCGCAGAACTAATGTATAGAAAATCAGGTACGACCAATAAATGGCAAAACTTATTAGAGGGAGAAGAAGTTGGATATTACGTGTATTACTTCGATAATAAAATTTATTACACTTCTTTTAAAGATGCCCCAAATGGTAAAATAAAAATGTTGGATTTGAATAATCTCGCTGCAAGACCTAAAACTATCTTGGCTGAACAAGCAGACCCAATAGATAACGAAGCCATTACTCAAACAAAAAAATACCTTATTGTTCCTTTAAGAAAAAATGGAATAACCACTTATTCAAAATTCATTTATTTGCCAACTAATAAAATCAGCACTTCACCATTTAAAGAATATACGGCAAGAACAAGTTACAGTAGCAATGGGATTAAAAACGACAGTGTTAGAATAATAAGGGAAAGCTGGATAAATTTTCCGCAAATAACAGATGGTTCTATTGGAAGCAATACTGAAACACCGAGCAAATACTATATTCCAAGGTCATCAGCATTTACCAACAACCTGTTTGTAGAAGAAATAGAAGTACCCAGCTATGATGGGACATTAATTCCGTTAACTATTATCCGCAGGAAAGATTTAAAATTAAATGGTAATAATATTGCAATTTTAAATGGTTATGGAGCCTATGGCTCAACATGGTCAGCAGCATTTAATCAAACCTATGCCATGCTTGCCAACAAGGGGATTGTAGTTTGCATTGCTCATGTAAGAGGTGGTGGCGAAAAGGGAGAGAACTGGCACATTGGAGGAACAAAACAGAGCAAGCCAAATACCTGGAAGGACTTTAATAGCTGTGCAGAATATTTAATCAGCAAAGGTTACACAACTGCGGCTCATTTAGCTTGCGAAGCTGGCAGCGCCGGTGGTATTCTTATTGGCAGGGCAATTACAGAGCGTCCAGACCTTTGGGCTTGTGCTGTACCCGAAGCTGCCGTACTCAATATTTTTCGTTTCGAGTATTCAACTGGTGGCAAAACCCAAGCAGCCGATTTTGGAACGTTAGATAACATCAATGATTTTTTCTCCATGATGGAAAGCGATGCCGTATTACATATACTAAAAGGAGTAAGCTACCCTGCTATGTTAGTGGTAACTGGTTGGGACGACCAAAGAGTGAGCAGTTGGCAATCGGCAAAATTTGCAGCATCAGCACAAAATGCATCCGCATCAGGCAAGCCTGTTTTACTTAAAGTAAATTTCAATGGCGGTCATGGAGGTGATATGACAAGTAGGCAAGCCGCCATGAAAGAACAAGCAGCTAAGTATGCCTTTATACTTTGGCATTGTGGTTTTGATAAGACGAATATGTACAACTGATAAAGGCACAAGCAGGCAACATTAAGAACAATAGCCGAAAGTCCCCACTAAAAAGCCCCGCTTTAAAAAACTCTTAACGGGGGCTTTCGGCTATTGTTTGTTGCCGCATTGGGTGTTCCCTGTTTAAAATTTAAAGCATTTTACTATCCTATCGGCCTTGTCTCCTGACAAGCGGGAACCACCAGCCCGACGTTAATTACCAGAATAATCTGTCAGTATTCCAAAGCTATCTATTGCATCATAATACTAATTTAAGTAAATTAGGCAGCGGCAAAACCTGAAAGCAACTAAAGAAATTAATTTTTAAAATCAAAAATAAACGGAGTACGCTGAAAATCCGGTAAAGAGTAGGCTACAAATAAGATCAACATGAAAACATTCAATATTTCATTCCTGTTAGTGGTCATCACTACTTTTCTTTTTAGCTCCTGTAATAACGACACCAAGCAAAATCCGCCCTGCGCAACCGGTGCAAAATGTTTTAAAATACAACGGTTTAACGAAGAGTTAAAAAAACGCCTCGACAATAATTGTGTTGGATATGGCTATTCGATCGGCTATAAGGAAACTGTACAGGCCTTCAATGCCGGGGGGCAGGAACGAACTGCTGCTGACGCACCCGTGAAATCATTTTCTGTTTTCGACCCGATGAATCCTGCCAGTTTATGTAAAACAATAACTGCCATTGCCCTGTTGCAGGTATTGAACAAAAAAGGAATTTCAGAAAAGGAATTTATTTATAAATATTTTCCGCCCGACTGGACGCTGGGGCCAAATATGAAAACAATTACCTTTTACGAAATTCTGAAACATACCAGCGGTTTACGGAAAAACGGCTGGGGTACTTACCCTGTACTCAGGGGTATTTGTAACGCCGGTATTTCCCTGCCGAACAAGATCTATCTCTACGACAATGTGAATTATGAAATGATGCGGATACTAATTCCCCGCCTGGATGACGCAGTTATTGTACCGGCAACCGACGATAACTTATCTGTGCAATATGGCAGGGCCTATGTTGATTATTGCAACAAGAATTTGTTTAACCCGATCTCCATAAGCAATCGGGATGTAAAACCGGATGCCGAAAATCAAAACCTTTGTTATGTTTTCCCGTACTTTAATTCCAAGGGAGAGGATTATGGCGATTGGACGACAACCTGCGGCCAGGCCGGTTGGAATATATCTGTAACACAGTTATCCAGTTTGATCCGCAATATGAAATATTCCACCAAGCTCATTCCCGCAGCCGCCGAGAAATTAATGGAATCTGACCTGCTGGGTTTTGACGGGAAAGGAACCACACCCGTTTTAGGCGTATCTTTTGTAAATAAGAACGGTGGCTTTCCCGGCCCGCCAAACAATAAGGGCGCATTCAACGGAGAAATATACCTGTTTGGAAATGATGTAACCTTAGTATTATACATCAACTCCGATCTGAAATATCCGGGTGGCATGAACCAGTTGATCATAGATGCATTTGATGCGTCAATATGATTTGGCCGGAGTATATAAGTACCAAAAAAACTCTTTTATCTTTTACATTCAAAATAAAGAGCTGCCCCTAACGACAGCTCTTCTTTATATTTTTTCTCTTCCTCCATTTGCATATTTGCCAATTTGCACATTACAATGTTGCCATATCAATCACAAACCTGTACCTCACATCTCCTTTCAGCATTCTTTCATAAGCCTCATTAATATCTTTCATGGCTATTACTTCCACATCACTTACAATATTATGTTCGGCGCAGTAGTCCAGCATTTCCTGTGTTTCGGGCAGGCCGCCAATTAGTGAACCAGCCAAACTTCTTCTTGTAAAGCCTTAAAACGTTGGCTCCAAATGTATGGCAGTACTAAATTTGAACCATTCTCATCCTTTTTTTTGCCTGCAAATTTGTATCTTTATAGGGTGAAAAAAATGAAAAAAATATTAGTTGGTATAGAAATAGATAAACTAACAAACTCTATTGAAAATACAGTTTCAGGTGATGTTTTTGATACCGATGTTTACCAACTTTTCGTTAATGAAAGTAAACACATAAATAAAGCAGATTGGCAATTCAAATGGCATGAACAGGTTAAACTAAAGGATAGGGAAACATACAAACTTGTTATTAAAGACAATCCAAAAATAATTCAAGGGCTTATAAGTTTTAGTGATCAGGGCGACCACATTTATATGCACTTAATCGAAAGCGCAAAGTTTAACAAGGGGAAACAAAAAATATACACAGGTGTTCCAGGAAATTTAGTTGCCTTTGCGTGTAAATCTTCTTTTGAGAAAGGGTATGAAGGTTATCTTGCTTTCGATGCAAAAACTGTTTTGGTTAAGCACTATCAGGAAACACTTTTTGCAACTCATTTTAAGGGAACCAAAATGATGATAGAAACACCGGCAGCAAACAGATTAATTAAACAATATTTTAAAAAATAATAACAATGGGACTAATCAGAGAACCAAAAAATGTTGACTTCTATGTACTGGACAAACCCTGGACTGCTGAAGAAAGAAAAGAGTTTAGCACGTTTATTAAATTAAGGAAAGAGCAGCATAAAAAACGGAGTGCACGTATTCTTACAAAAAAGGTGCGAAAGGTTGTAGGATAAATCTTTATTTCTTTACCTGCTATAACCCCACGAGCAGCCAACAAAAGTATTGCTACGAGTGAAACGTTGGAAGCTTCAACATTTTTTCGGTATCGGCAGCAATTCTGGCAGATGGAATGCTGTTGGGCTTTGGTTCTTTTTTGTTTTCCTACGCCTGGAAGGCTGCCCCTCCTTTTATACACATAAACCAATAACGCACAAAAATTACTCAATACCAGAAAAAGAATAGCTGCCCTAACGACAGCTATTCTTTATTAGTTTATTCACTTATTTGCTCATTTGCATATTCACCCAATTTGCCCATTACAACGTTGCCATATCAATCACAAACCTGTACCGCACATCTCCTTTCAGCATTCTTTCATACGCCTCATTTATATCTTTCATCGCTATAACTTCTACATCACTTACAATATTATGCTCGGCACAGTAGTCCAGCATTTCCTGTGTTTCGGGCAGGCCGCCAATTAAGGAACCAGCCAAACTCCTTCTTTGAAAAATAAGATTAAAGGGGGCTACCGGTTCACCGGGCGGCGGCACACCTACACAAACCATATTGCCGTTTGTTTTAAGCATACCCAGGTAAATATTATAATCATGCGGTGCAGAAACCGTATCTAAAATAAAATCAAAATAATTAGCAACTGATTTTGCCTGTGCTTCATCACTTGTTAAAACAAATTTATGTGCGCCCAGCCGTTTTGCATCTGCTTCCTTTGATGGCGTGTGACTTAGCATGGTAACTTCGGCACCCATTGATACGGCCAGCTTTACACCCATGTGGCCCAGGCCACCTAATCCTAAAATACCTACTTTATGTCCCTTGCCAATTTTCCAGTGGCGCAAAGGTGAGTAAGTGGTAATGCCAGCACAAAGCAAAGG
>JANNYY010000034.1:0-2380 GCA_031410355.1 Chitinophagaceae bacterium
AACCGGAGGGACTTAAAGTATAGCCATGAAAAACAAACTTTAATTATGAAACAAGGAATTCACCCGGGAAATTACAGGTTGGTTGTTTTTAAAGATATGAGTAATGGAACTCAGTTTTTAAGCCGTTCAACCGCTGTATCAAAAGAAACAGTAACTTACGAAGATGGTAACGAGTATCAGGTAATTAAACTGGAGATTTCAAATACTTCTCATCCTTTTTATACCGGTAAAAACGTACTGGTAGATACTGCAGGTAGAATTGACAAATTCAACAAGCGGTACGAAAAAAAGGCTAAATAATTTAATAGAGATTATTATCTTTATTTAAAGTTTGTTTTTCATGGCTATACTTTAAGTCCCTCCGGTTCTCCGGGGGGATTTTTATTATCCGGAGTTTTCTTTTATTAAACTTTATAAATTTTGGAAGGTCTAACTGGCCGCAGAGCCTTTAAGTATTAAATATACCCCGGAAGTTTTAGTTTTTACGTGCTGCATTTTTGAATATAAAGTAATCTGTATCAAAGGGAATTTTGTATATTGTATTGTTCAACCCAGGCCAGTTTCAAAATGAGAAAAAATCTGCTTTTATTAATTACGCTGATCATTTCTGTTACGGCATTTTCTCAGGATTTTTCTAATAAAGGCAAGGATTTTTGGGTTGGATATGGCTCTCATTGCGATATGTATAATGGTAATGGAACCCTAAACGCAACCGGAGGTGCCCAGGAAATGGTGCTGTATTTTGCCACTGAAGCTATTACCACAGTTACGGTATCAATACCTGCACTTGGTTATACACAAACCTATTCTAATATTGCTGCTAATACTATTTTTGAAACACCAGCCCTTCCTAAATCCGGCACCAATGATGCACGCCTGGGCACAGAGGGAACATTCAATAAGGGTATTCATATCACCAGCGATAAACCTGTTGTTGCTTATGCACATATATACAATGGGAGCAGATCGGGCGCCACTTTATTGTTTCCTACCAATACCCTGGGAAAAGAATATTATTCCCTGAACATGAGTCAGAATTCGCAACAGGCTTATTCCTATTGTTATTTTTTTGCGGTGGCAACCGATACCGGCACAACTACCATCCAGGTAACACCCACCGCCAATACACAGACTATGACCGCGGGCCAAACCTATACCTATAATTTAACACAGGGACAGGTATTTAATGCGTTAGGCAGCATCACTGGAAATAGTGGTGTTGACCTTACGGGTACAAAGATCATCAGTATTGCAAGCGGTACCAGTAATTGTAAACCCATTGCTGTTTTTTCGGGCAGCGGAAAAATAAACCTGAATTGCCCTGTAAATGGAGGAGGATCTGCCGATAATTATATTGTACAGTCTTTTCCAAAAACGGCCTGGGGAAAAAATTATCTCACCGTTCCTACTTATGGCATGCCTTATAATTATTTCAGGATCGCGGTTTCAGATCCAACTGCCATTGTTAAATTGAATGGAGTAACATTAACCGGGATTATCAATAATTTTTATTACCAGGTCAGTGCAACCAATCAACCCAATTATATTCAGTCAGATAAACCGATAATGGTGGCACAATACATTACTACATCCGGGGCTTGTGGCAATAATGTGGGTATACCTGCAGGTGAGGGAGATCCGGAAGTGATATACCTCAGTTCAATAGAACAGAATATTTCAAAAGTTTTATTGTATGCAACACCTCATTTTGCCATTAATGAGCATTTTATAAGTGTACTGATCCCCAACGGTGGCACCGCCATAAGTTCTTTCCGTTTAGATGGAGCCGTTCCTTCCAATTCCTTTGTAGTTCATCCACAAAACAGTAATTATTCTTACCTGCAACAACCGGTAACTGTAGGAACTCATACATTGCAGTCAGACTCAGGGTTTAATGCAAGTGCTTATGGATATGGAAGTGTGGAATCTTATGGTTATAATGCCGGCACCAATATTAAGGACCTGCTTACTTTTATTACTCCCATAAATCCCTTAAGCATAAGTACAAATGTTACGGCCTGCACAGGAACAGCTTTTTACTTTTCTGTAACCATGCCCAAACATCCTGATTCGCTCACATACCTGATCTGGGATTATCATGGGGCAATGGGTTTTACCAACGATACGCTTCACGCACCATTAATTTCCGATTCTACTTATTTTATTGGGAATACGCAGGTTTGGCGTTATAAATTACCCAACCTTCATGCATACAGCCCGGCAGGTGTTTATCCCATAACAATTACAGCCGGAACCCTTACCATTGAAGGTTGTGGCAATTCAGTAATTATTGACAGGCAATTATTTGTTTTTGATCCGATGTTTTAGGATTCCAGGCCATTAATAACGGTTGTGTAACCGATAGTGTAGCATTTACTGA
>JANNYY010000035.1:0-3351 GCA_031410355.1 Chitinophagaceae bacterium
GCGGTTTGTTTATTTTTTCCGGCCTGGTTAAGGCCATCGACCCGTTAGGCCTTGCCTATAAAATGCAGGAATTTTTTGAAGTGTGGGCATCTGAAGGAATTATGAAGAACGCCATGCTTTGGATATTGGCGGACAAAGTACCAGGCCAGGGAGCGAACCTGTTTCTGTTCAGGAAGAAACAGACCGGGTTTTACCGGTGATTGAAAGTATTCATTCGGCATATCCTGAAATTATTTTATCAATAGATACTTATAACAGTGCTGTAGCTAAAGCTGCAGTTACTGCAGGGGCCAGCATTGTAAATGATATAAGTGGCGGAACCATGGATGTAAATATGCTTACAACGGTTGCAGCTTTACAGGTGCCCTATATATGTATGCATATACAAGGCAGGCCAGCAACCATGCAAAAAAATCCTGTTTATGCCTATGTGGTTAAATAAGTTTTGGACTTTTTTATTAGTAAAATTAGCGACTGTATAAATGCAGGAATTAAAGATGTAATTATAGATCCCGGTTTTGGATTTGGCAAAACCATTGAACATAATTTTCAATTGTTGAAAGAACTTTCAACCCTTTCAATAACCGGTAAGCCAATTCTTGCTGGCTTATCAAGAAAAGGCACCATTTACAAAACCTTAGGTATTACCGCAGCAGAAGCATTAAACGGCACTACGGTTTTAAATACTATGGCTTTACTAAATGGAGCTTCCATACTAAGGGTACATGATGTAAAAGAAGCAAAAGAAACCATCAGCCTTTTTAATGCGTACAAAAAAGCGCCCTGAATAAATCCAGGGCGCTATATCTAACAATCATTTTATTAATTTCCCTGTGGTGGCTTTTGAGTGGCCGGGTTTTGCTTTTGGGCGTCCTGCATTTTCTTCATCATTTCTTCCTGCATCGCCTGTTGTCTGGCATCATATTCTTCCGATTTTGCTACTTCACTAACTTCAATATCAAACATTAAATTTTGATTGGGTTTTATCACGGCACCATTTCCTTCTATACCATACCCCAATGACGAAGGAATAAAAATGATCGCTTTACTTCCATTCTTTAACTGCAGCAATGCATCCTTCCAGCCTAAAATAACACCTCCCCAATCACCAAGATTAACCGGGTAAGGCGCAACATGATTAAATTTGGGATCAATGTTTGAATCGAAAACCTTTCCACTATCTAAAGTACGGCCTGTGTAATTTACCATTGCCATGTTTGCATTGCTTATTTTATCGCCAGTTCCTTCAGTTAAAACAGCAACATAAGTTCCCCATTTGGTTTTTGTAGCCTTAATATTATTTTTTGCCAGGTAATCTTCAATTAATTTACTGTCAGCATCCAGTTGTGCTTTTTTTCCTGCCAGTTCTTTTTCAATTTCTTCCAGTTGTTTTTTGTAGATTTTTGGTTTTGCCAATAGTGCTTCAGCCTGGTTAGCGCTGTCAGCCTGCTCTTTGGTTTCAAAAAAGTTAACCATTTTTACATACGTGTACAGGTACTTTCCTTTTTTCATAAAAGGCGGAATCTCATTCTTGGCAGTTTTAAATGCACTGTCGGTAAGTAACCTGATGATGAGGCTATCGCCTTTTCTCAACTGGCTTAATATCTTAAAATAAGTTAAAGGCGTATTTACCGAATCCAATACCTGGATACGTGGCATATAATCCCGTGTGTCCATCATAACAGTGTCCTTGGTGCCGCCATACACCTGCTTAATATGTATTTGCATAAAGTTACCATACCCAATTTTTTTTCCGCTTCCGGAAGAAATAATTTTATACTCCAGGCCCTCATCGCCCTTTTTAAAAGAACCGGTACAGGCCGATAAAGCCAATATACAAATTGCAGAAAGATAAATTAATTGTTTCATGGTGTTTATTTTGTTTAAAATTGATAACTGCTTAACTGGGCCACATTTTCTTTTATGGCTTCTTTAAATTTTTGTACCACTTCATCAAGTGGTTCTTTATTAAATCCGCCGGCTGCATTAAAGTGGCCGCCGCCATTAAAATACTTACGGGCAAATGTATTTACATCAAAATTGCCTTTACTCCTGAACGAGCTTTTACGTTCTTCTCCCCTGTCAATAATAACCGCTGCCAGCTTTATTCCCTGTATGCTGAGGGCATAATTTACCAAGCCTTCTGTATCCCCTGTTTTTACATTGAATTTAATAAGGTCAGCTTGAGGTATTGTTATCAGTGCGGTATTATATTCATAAAAAACTTCCATCCGGTTTAATAAAACATGGCCAATAAAACGGAAGCGGCTTTCTAAAAAATTATCGAAAAGTTCCTCATGTACATGACTATGTTCAAGGCCTCTTTCTTTTAATTCGTAAACCATTTTGTGTACGCTGGCCTTGGTAGATGGAAACCGGAAAGATCCCGTGTCTGTCATCACACCGGCATATAAACATTCGCCGATCGTTGCATCTATCTTATCAATATTGCCGGAATCAACTATAAAATCATACACCATTTCTGCAGTTGAACTTTTTTCAATATCGCTGTTTCCGTAAGCAAAAACTGCTGTTTGTGGTTCCCGGTGATGATCGATCAGAATTCTTTCTGCTTTAGCCAACATCAATTTCTCTTCCATTTTTTTTGTGCGGCTCAGTACATTAAAATCCAGACAAAAAATCCAGTCTGCCGCATCAATTATTTCATCAGCCTTGCTAACCTGGCTTTCATAATCCAAAACCTTATCACAACCGGGCATCCAATCTAAAAAACTGGCCCAGTTGGTTGGTGATATAACTGTACAACTGTGGCCAAACTTGTTTAAAAAATGATAGAGACCCAATGTCGATCCCATAGCATCGCCGTCAGGCTTTTGATGCATGGTAATTACCACCCTTTTAGGTTGACCAAGTAATGGAAATATGTTTTTAATCGTTTGCATAAAGCGGCGCAAAAGTAGGGTAAAACAGCTTATAAACCAATTGCGGATTGCCGATTGCAGATTTTAGATTGTAGATTTTAGAATGGGGGATTACAAAAGCCAATTATAATCAACTAAGGTTAAATGTAAAATGTACGAGCTAAAATCTAAAATTGGTACTTATCTTTGCGGTTCAAAAAAAGAAAATAATGAGTAACAGAACATTTACAATGATCAAGCCCGATGCAACCCGAAAAGGAAATACCGGTGCTATTTTACAAATGATAAATGCAGCAGGTTTTCGCATTGTGGCAATGAAAATGACCAAACTGAGCGAAGAAAAAGCTGGTGAATTTTATGCCGTGCATGCTGAAAGGCCTTTTTATGGCGAACTGGTTGAATTTATGAGCAGTGGCCCGATCACGGCTGCAATACTTGAAAAGGACAATGCAGTGGAAGATTTTCGTAA
>JANNYY010000036.1:0-3803 GCA_031410355.1 Chitinophagaceae bacterium
CTCCGTATTTTTGAACGGTTTTACCGCACCGACATGGCCCGTAGCCGCAAGGTTGGAGGGAGTGGACTTGGCCTTTCCATTTGCAAACACATTATAGAAGCGCATGGGCAAACCATACATGTGCGCAGCAAAATTGATGTGGGGAGTACGTTTGGGTTTACGCTGCAGAGTAAAAGGGATTAATGACAAATCCGGCTTAAAAAAAGAACTTTTTAACGTAATGCTGTTTCATGGACTATATAGGGCTTGGATGGGAGTTTGACAGGGCTTTCCAATTACTGCAATGGCTAAAAAAAAACTACCTCCTTATTTGGAGGCAGCTTTTTTATATATTGCTCAGAAATTAATTAAACAGATAACGTATTCCAAACTGCATTTGCCAGCGTGAGCCGATGCCTGTGCTGTTTGCAAAACTATTTACATAAGATATTTGGTTGGCTGCATCCTGCAGGGTAAAGGAATAGCTGGGTGTTTTACCATCGGCTGCAAGGCCTTCAAAACGAAGGAAATTGGTAACTGAAGGAGATTTAACAACACCCCAGTATTTATTAATTAAGTTACCTACATTCAGGATGTCCAGAGATAATCTCAGTGTGTGACGGTCACGGCCCGCTTTACCGGTCTTAACTGAAATGTCCTGTGTAATATTCACATCCATCTTTTTGAAATAAGGCAAAATAACTGCATTGGCATCTGCTATTTGCCCGCGGTGAGATGACAGGTAATTATCCTGGTTGATAAAAGCATTCAACTGGGCCCATTGCTGTGCTGCAGTACGGGTATCGGTGCTTGTGCCGGTGCCTAAGCCACCCGAACCTGATTTAACGAGGTTTATCTGGCTGGCTGCAGAAGGTATAAAAATCAGGTCATTAAGATTACCATCTCCGTTAAGATCGCCGTTATAAATGTAGGAAGTAACACCGGCAGCAGCCGCTTCAAAATACAAACCAAAGCTGGTTGAAAAATATTTTGCATAATTAAATTTATAAGAGGCAAAGGCAATTACGCGATGTGGCTGGTACCAGGATGCATTAGACAGGTTATCTGCATTAGGATCTGTTCCCTGAACAGCCCTTCCGCTCCACAAGCTGCCGGCTGTGCTTCCGCCTTCTGCAGTATTTTTAGATTGTGAGTAAGTATAAGCAGCGCTCAAATATAAATTCTTAATTGTTTTTTGTACCCGGGCTGTAAGTGTGGAAGAATAACCCTTTTTTGAATTCTTCATTAAAATTGCATTTCCAAGATTGGGGTTGGCAGCAGTTGTTCCAAAATAATATTTACTGCTGGTGTTGAGTGTTGTAGTTGTTGATGTATTATAGCGTAACCTGTTATCTGCACCGGCAAGGGCAAATGCATTTGTTTCATTAAGGTTAATGTTTGAATAATACACGGCGTTGATGTCTTTAGTGTATGTTCCTTCTAAAGTTATAATCCAGTCATGACTGAATTTCTTATCAATTGCCAGGCCGGATTTTAATACTGAAGGGTATTTAAAATTCTTGTCTGTAAGTGCAACGCTGTAAGAAGTATTGGCTGCCCCGGCTGCCGGCCTGTATGCATTAGGATCGGGACTGAATGGTACACCAGATGTTTTTACAACAGAACCAAACTGCACGCCATTATTACTTGCCTGGTTACTTATCCATACAAAAGGAGGAGGGCCTGAAAAAATTCCACCACCACCTCTCACCTGTAAAGTTTTATCACCCAATACATCCCAGTTAAGGCCAAGCCTTGGAGAAACCAGTAAGGCATTTTTGGGTTTCTTTCCAACATCATACTGGTTACCGTTTGCAAAGGTTAATGCAGCAAAATTGGGGTTCTGGTCAAAAGAACCAGTGTATATTGAGTTATCAAGTCTTAACCCATAAGTAAGCGTAAAATTCTTTTTTACACTCCATTTATCCTGCACAAATAAACTAAGGTCGTTAGAGCCTGCTTTTGCATAAGGGAAAGAACCATCCGGTAAGGCAGAATATTGTACAGCATAACGTAAGGCTGAAGTGGTTTTGTTAGTAACACTGTTATAAAAATCTGTAAGGCTTGCAAACTGGTACAAACCCTGGTAAGCCGGTGCAAAGCCATTTAAATATTTTCTGAAATAGTTTTGTGTACCTGCCGTTATTTCATGGCTTCCTTTGTATACCGTTACTATATCCGAAAACTGGAATGTATTTGTGTTTAGCTTATTGTTATAAGTGAAGGGTTCATAACCAAAAGTTGTATAAATATTGCCATTGAGCAAGATATCCACCAAAGGCAGATCAGAGTTTCCCTGCGTGGTTCTAAAGTCGCGAAGTGCGGTGTACCCAACCTGGAATTTATTTACTATTTTATTGCTGAACCTTGTATTTAACTCGGCAATAAAAATATTGAAGTTGTTATTGATAACATATCCGCTTCCCTGGAATGGCATGGAGTTATTACCCGGCTGGCCACCTGTTGGAAATCCTGAAAAACCATTTCTGCTGGTGCTGGCAAACTGCTCGGCACTGGACTTGAGATAGTTATATTTAATGGTAAGCGTATTCTTATCGTTGATGTTCCAGTCAATTTTAGCAGTTATTTTGTCGCTCTGTGTTTTTTGATTATATCCCTGGAAAGGTCCTGCATTGTAACCAAAATTGGTTTGTAAAAAGGTAGCCAGTTTTGCAAGTGTATCAGCATTGGCTATGGATACACTGCCAGGTGTAGCAGGATGGCTTGCGTCTGAAGCGATAAAACTTGTTGCGGGTAATTCCTGCCTTACCTGCTCGGCGCTTACAAAAAAGAATAGTTTGTTTTTGATGATCGGGCCACCTACAGCAAAGCCCCTTAAATTAAATTTTATCGGGGTTTTTGTTAAATGTGTATTGGCAACGTTATAACCCTGGTTATTTTCATTTTTTAAATAGGTGTAAACAGTTCCCCTGAACTGGTTGCTTCCGCTGCGTGTAACTGTATTGATACCTGCTCCGGTAAAACCGCCCTGGCGCACATCATAGGGAGAAACATTCACCTGTATCTGTTCAATTGCATCAAGGCTGATGGGCTGAGAACCTGTTTGACCGCCCAGTGTGCCGGAAAGCCCGAAAGAATTATTGAAATTGGCGCCATCAACAGTTACGTTATTATACTGGTTGCTCCTGCCACCAAAACTAAGGCCGTTCGAAGTGGGTTCCAGCCTGGTGAAATCCTGCAATGAACGGTTAATGGTGGGCAGTCTTTCAATTTGTGTACGGTTAATAACTTCCTGGCTGCCTGTTCTGTTGTTACTAAAAACCTTATCCTGTTTTTTTCCGGCCACTACTACCTCGGTTAATGTGGAAGTATTAATAGTGAGTTTAAAATCTGTTTTATAGGCTTGTCCGAGTAAGAGGGTAATATTATCCTGTTTCTCTTCTTTGTAGCCTACAAAACTTACAGTTACTTCGTAGGGGCCGCCAATGCGTAAATTGGGAAGGTTGAAGCGGCCGTCTTTACGGCTTGTTGTGGCATAGCGTGTTCCGGTTGGTATATGAACTGCGATAATTGTTGCATTACCAATGCCGTTACTGCCATCATTAACAGTACCCTGTATTTCTGAAGTTGTTTCCTGCGAAAAAGCGGCGGAAAAACCTAATGCAAAAACAAGTGTGAGTAAAAATTTCATTTTCATTTCAATTAGTTTTATTTGTGCAAAGAGATCACTACCGTCTTGTTAAGATATACATTAGTTCTTTGAAAATATTGCTGGATAAGGGTTTTAGAAGAAATAAATTTCAAACGATTTGAAATGATTTCAGTTTTTTGGTTTACAATGAACTGTAAACCATTTTATTATG
>JANNYY010000037.1:0-3884 GCA_031410355.1 Chitinophagaceae bacterium
CGGCATCAGTTGCGAATATGGATCTTATAATGTGATTGAAAAAAATATCATTCATAACTTAACCTGCGATGGAAGTACAATGACTGGCATTTATAACGGTTATAGTTCAGGCGCTACACCAACTACCATACAACAAAACAGGATTTTCGACATAGCAAATACTGATAATGCCGTTCATACATGCTGTGGAAATGATTATTACGAGGGAGGCATTAATGGTATAGTGATAGATCATGATAGCTCCGGCATAAATATTTTTAACAACCAGATTTCTATAAACAATAGAAATTTTGTTAGCCCAATAATTATACGGGGCATATATAATATCATTGGGTACTATACGGGGCCTCAGGCAAAACAACGCATCAATTACAACAGCATATATATTGGTGGCACGGCCAATTCCACAGGCGAAAGTGCAGTTTATGCCACCTCATTTATTCCGTACAGCAACATTTATCAGCCTTTAAAAGAATTGTACAATAATTTATTTTATAATGATAGAACCGGAGGCACAAAAGGCCATTACGCATATAGATTATCTCACCTTTCGCCATCTGCGTATTTAAGCAGTGTAAAGTTTGATAAAAACTATTATGTAGTAACTGATTCTGCTTTTCTGGGATCTTATCTTGGTGCTTTTCAGGGAGGCAATACATACGTTGATTCTACAATTAGTTGGAACCAATGGAAAAACGTTTATAACCTTGATAACAGCAGTTTTATTAACGTTCCTTCCAACATTCCATCAACACAAATATTTTTAGACCAGGCAAACGGAGATTTGAATATTAATTCTTCAAACACCGTTTGTGCATTAGTAAATGATAAAGGAAAGGCCATTGCAGACATAAGCAACGATTTTGATGCTATCAATGTTCGCTCTACCGATATTGTAAATGGTAAAACTGATATTGGCTCGGATGAATTTATCTCATCCTCCCAACCAACTATCATAACGGCTTGCGCACTTACCAATATCAACATCATATCTAATTTAACAGGCACTTCATATCAGTGGCAACAGAATACAGGAACCAGTTTTAATAACATTAATAATGGAGGATCTATTTCAGGTGCTACTTCCAATACCCTTACTATTACCGGCGTTCCTTTATTATGGAATGGCTATAAATACAGGTGTTTGATAAACAATACCAACCTTAGCGGAGTAACAACGATCGTTATAAATCCATCGCCTGCAGCCAATGCTGGTAATGATGTAAATGTTTGTGTGGGAGGCTCAACACAATTGCTGGCCTCGGGCGGTATAACTTACTCCTGGTTGCCGGTTGCCGGTTTAAGTAATCCTAATATTGCCAACCCCATTGCAAGCCCTGTTGCAACAACAATTTATACGGTTACGGTTTCTAATGCCAATAATTGTACGGCAAGTGATACGGTAGTGGTAAGTGTAGGCCCGCCTGCAACCCCAACTGTAAGCATCAGCACAATTAACAATAATATTTGCCAGGGCAGTGCGGCAACTTTTACTGCAATTACAACAAACGGCGGAAGTACACCAACTTACCAATGGCAGGTTAACGGTGTAAATGCAGGTAGCAACAGCAATGTTTTTACAAGTACAACTTTACAAAATAACAGCCAGGTAAAAGTAACAATGACCAGTAGTTCAAACTGTGTAACAACACCAACTGCCACCAGTAATATTATTTCAATAACTGTTGACCAGTTAGCAACACCTTTAGTATCTGAAAATAACAGGCTGTTTACAGTTACCAATGCAGATGCTGCTGCAACATATACCTGGCAACAAAAAATAAACAATGTTTGGGGTAATGTGGTACCTGCGGCAACCGGTATAAATTATACTGCACCTGCAGGAGGAGAGTATCGCACAAAAGCAATAAAAGGAGCATGTACAGCTTATTCTTTATCGCAGACAACAGCCCGCAACCTCAATACATTTACGCATCCGTTTGGCATCTATTTATATCCAAACCCCAATACCGGCATTTTAAATATAGATTCAATACGCATCAGCCAAAAATGGGAAACACTTGAAATAACGGATGTTACCGGCAGGCATGTTTTAACCTTTAATATTAAAAATCAATCTTCGGTTTCGTTAGATGTAAGTATGCTTAAACCCGGAACTTATTTTGCCCAGCTTAAAAAGATAGACGGGGTTTATTATACGGTGGAGTTTGTGAAATTATAAAGCTCCATAGCAGATTATCTTGAGCGACTTTGTTACGATAAAATAATTTTTATTAAACACATAAGCAGCCATTACAAGCTGTTTTACATCTGTACATACATGAATAAAGCAATTGCACTTTTATTGGGTATTTTATTTTTTTGTAATTGCGATGCCCAGTTTTATATAGAACCTATTGTGGGATATCAGCATGATTTGAATAAAAACAGCCAGCTAAAACAAATAAATTCGGCAATTAATATTTGCTGGAAAGCCCGGCCTAAGTACGAATTAATTTTACAGGTGCAACGGAGCTGGCCGATATCGCATAAATCTTCAGACCCCTCTTATACTACGAACCCTTTATTGCCGGTATATGCTGCAGCAAATAAAACTGTTTCGCCTTCAGCACTTTCATTGCTTGTTGGGCACAGGATTAAACTTGCGGGAAGGTCAGGCAATAATTCACTGTTTGTGAATCTTGCTGCAGGAGTAAGCAATCAACAAATAAAAGTAGATTACAGCTATGATAAAAATAATTATACCATCCTTAATCCTGATAAAAGCGTGAACGAAACCGGCCTTTATGTAAGCGGAGGAATAGAATATATGCGTAAGCTTAAAACCGGCAGAATTTTTACACAGGTATTGTTTGGCGGTTTTATTCATGAAAAGATAGATTATCCCAATTCATTTTATTTTTTAGTGCCGTTCTCGCTCAATATTGGTTATTCAATACCCATTTCAAAAAATAAGCGTGATGAAAAATAACAACATACTACTTTTTGCTTTGCTGTTTTTTTTCAGCGGCACGCTGTTTAGCTGTAAGCAAACCGAGTTTTACGCCGATCCCCAGGCTACGGGCCTTGGAATATTCTCAAACACGGGTAATAATTTAATGTCGGGCTACATTCAAAACGAACCCTGGCGTACAATAGACCGTACAACAGGCGGCTTTTTGGGAAGGCCGACTTACGAATTATTTATAGAGAAACAAATTACAAGCGGCTCAAAAGATAATATAATTTTTACCTGGTATGGTTACCCCAGTGCAAATAATACACTTAATGGTGATGTTAGTTTAGTGTTGTCTGTTCCTAAAAATTTTGGCTACAGAGAATTATCTGCACTTAAAGGGCAGCGCATAGCGCTTGATACTACAAATGGGTATTTTAGATTTTCTTCAGGCCAGCCAAATACCGGCAAGGGAACCGGTAACATTTACTTTCATAATATGCAGGTTGATTCTATTGGCCCCAATAATTTTACAGGCCACATGTCGGGTTTATTGGATGCAAAATTTAGCAGCAGCCTGATCCTGATAAATGGCAGGTTTGACCATAATATAACAGCACCGCAAATTCAGTTTTAATTTTTTTTTGTAAGATGCTTTGCTACAGATTTGCCTCATATTACCTTATCAAAACAGTGGTTCCTTTTTTCTGTCTTAGTTCTCCCTTATAATTAATTCCTTCAGCCATCCACACATAAGTACCTGCTTCCTGTGCTTTGCCTTTAAAGCGTCCGTCCCAGCCATCATTTTTTGCAGTTGTTGAAAAAATTAACTGGCCATTACGGTTGTATATTCTAAAAAAATGCAGGTCACGCATTCCCAGTAAAATGGGTTTCAATATTTCATTTTTATTATCGCCATTGGGTGTAAAAGCCGTGGGCACATACAAGTCGGGATCTACCTTATATAATTTAATATTGATAAAATCGG
>JANNYY010000038.1:0-4885 GCA_031410355.1 Chitinophagaceae bacterium
CCTTCTCCTGAGCCTGTCGAAGGATCGGCGCTGAACGTTTCTTTGCGCTTATGCCTGTTGTTTGGATTATAACACTCTATAAAATCTTTTAAGTCATCAAGCTTTAAAGGGTTCTTTTTAAGGGTATGATTACAGAACAAACATTCATCATACCCTAAAGAAAAATCCATTAAAACTGGATGACCTGAAAGATTTTATTACCTGCTACAATCCAAAAAATCGTAACAAACGTAAAGAAACATTCGATGCAACGATCAACTCAGAAGGCCGTTGGAGAAAATTCACTTACGATGAAATTATTGCCAGGGATAAAACGAGTTTGGATATTACCTGGCTAAAAGATAAGTCACTGGCTGATTTGGATAACCTCCCTGATCCTGATGAACTGGCTTTGGAGATTGTGGAGAACCTGGAGGCAGGGTTGGAGAGTTTTAAATCGATCATTATTTCGTTAAATAAAAAACCGTAATCACTGTTTAGAAGGGAATTTTTGTAGATAAGGAAACAAGGGATTATCGAACTCCTAAAATCAATTCTGTATTCCTCTACTTTGCACGCCTGAAGCAGGTTTTAGCGGAAAATAAAAGCGGGAAAAATGACTGTAACATCAATTTTCCCGCTTCTGTGGTGTGGGGCGGGATTGAACCGCCGACACAAGGATTTTCAGTCCTTTGCTCTACCAACTGAGCTACCGCACCTCCTTGAATATCGAACAAAGAATGAAGAATGTTGATGTTCGAATTCGGGCTGCAAAAATAAGGGGTTTCTCCCAAATATTAAATATTCAATCTAAAATATTACATTAATTCCCGTACTCACATAAAAACTTGATCCGCATCAGTTTTAACTGCTCCCAGTTAAAATTACTGTCGGCAAGCTCTTCCTGGGCTACCTGTAAAGAAGAAGTTTCGCAGCTTTTAAAATAATCCATTATTTCATCCTGTTCATATTCATCAACCATTTCGTCAATGGCATAATCCAGGTTTAGTTTGGTACCGCTGGCAACAATGGTCTCCATTTCTTCTAAAAGTTCATCAATCTTCAGGTCTCGTGTTTTGGCAACAGTTTCCAATGGAATCTTTTTATCTACATTCTGAATGATAAAAATTTTATTGTTATTGCGGTTTGCCACCGTCTTCATTACAAAATCATCGGGTCTTACAACATCGTTTTCTTCAACAAATTTTGTAATTAAATCCAAAAAAGGCTTACCGTACCTGAGGGCTTTTCCTTTACTTACGCCGCTGATCTTTTCCAGTTCAGCCATCGAAGTAGGAAACATAGTCGCCATATCTTCCAGGCTGTTCTCTAAAAAGATAACAAAGGGTGGCAGGTTTTTTTCTTTGGCTACTTTTTTACGAAGATCCTTTAAAAGCAGCATCAGTTTTTCGTCTGCCGCGGCAGCTTCAACAGCAGCCTGCTCGCTTTCTTCATCATCTGCATTAGCCTCTTCAAACTGGTTATTTAAAACAATTTTAAATGATGTTGGTTTCTTTAAAAAAGCAGTTCCGGCTTTTGTTATTTTTAAAAGGCCGTACTCCACAATATCTTTTTCAATTAAGCCTGCCAGCAGCATCTGCCGTATCAGGCTGTTCCAGAAATGATTTTCTTTATCGTTACCACTTGCAAAAACATCCAGTTCTTCATGCCGGTACATTTTTACCTGTGGCGTTGCCTTGCCGGCAAGGATGAGCAAAGTGTATTCAACCGGAAACTGTTCGCCCAGTGCTTTAATGATCTTTAAAACAATTACAGCATCATCTTTGGCTTCAATTTTTTCCTTAGGCTGTAAACAGTTGTCGCAATGGCCACAGCTTTTTTTATCGTCATAATGTTCTCCAAAATAATGCAGCAGAATTTTGCGGCGGCAAACACTACTTTCTGCATAAGCAACCGTTTCATTTATTAACTGTGCACCCACTTCTCTTTCGCTGAGTGGTTTATCACGCATCAGGTGCTCCAGCTTGGCCACATCTTTATGAGAATAATACAGGATACATTTTCCTTCCATACCATCACGGCCGCCCCGGCCGGTTTCCTGGTAATAATTCTCTATTGATTTTGGAATGTTATAATGAATTACAAAACGGATATCGGGTTTATCAATACCCATACCAAAGGCAATGGTAGCCACAATTACATCCACATCTTCATTTAAAAACTGGTCCTGTCTTTCCGATCTTAATTTACTCTCTAAACCGGCATGATAGGCAACCGCTTTTATGCCATTTGCCATCAGCATTTTTGCAAGTTCTTCGGTTGTTTTGCGGTTGAGTGTATAAATAATACCGCTTTTATTTTTATGCAGCTGTATAAAACGAACAATACTTTTATTGGTTTGATCGAGGTTTATTTTAGGCTGAATTTCGTAATATAAATTAGGCCGGTTAAAGGAAGAGATAAATATTTTTGGTTTGCGCAGACCCAGGTTCTTTACAATATCGCTTTGTACTTTTGGGGTGGCGGTTGCAGTTAAAGCAATCACCGGAATTTTTTCATTGATGAGGTCCATCATTTCCCGCAGCCTCCTGTACTCGGGCCTGAAATCATGCCCCCACTCCGAAATACAATGCGCCTCATCAACCGCAAAAAAAGAAATGGTAAGGCTTTTAAAAAAAGCGATATTTTCTTCTTTGGTCATGGTTTCAGGAGCTACATACAGCATCTTGGTTTTGCCGGTTGTTAAATCATCCTTTACAATTTTTTGCTGGCCCTTGTTTAAAGTTCTGTTTAAAAAATGCGCCACATCATCTTTACTGCTGTAACTGCGTACCAGGTCAACCTGGTTTTTCATTAAAGCAATAAGTGGCGATACAATTATAGCAACACCTTCGCTTATCATTGCCGGCAATTGGTAACACAAACTTTTACCGCCACCGGTTGGCATGATGACAAAAGTGTCATTGCCATTCAGCAGGCTTTCAATAATTTCTTCCTGCGGACCTTTAAAGCCATCAAAGCCAAATTGATCCTGGAGCTGTGTGGTTAAGTCAGGTTGATTTTTTAATGCTGCTTTTAAAGCAACTTTAAGTTTGGGTTCTTTAATAGTGGATTTTATTTTTGCCATAATTTTACCTTGCAGAACATTTGTTCTATAACTTGTTTATATGCTCATGCTTTTTTAAAGGGCAGCGAAGTTAATTTAAAACTGCTGCAAAATCAAACCCAATCTGCATGATAAGCAACCGGGTTACCGTTTATTCAATCACTTAAGTTAATCAAAATATGTTAACCTGCAAAACTTAAACCTATAAAATTATTCCCTAAAAGCCAGTAGTTAAACTACTACAAATGCCGTTCTTTGCATTATGAATGATTTAAAGTAGGTTTGCGCCACTAAAAATGAATAACGACAAAATTATACAGCTTGCCCTGCGTACAATTGAGTTAGAAACTAACGCAGTTAGTGGATTAAAATTGTTTATTGATGCGGGTTACGTAAAAGCTGTATCTGCAATAGCTGCAAGCGGTGGAAGGGTAATTGTTAGTGGAATTGGTAAAAGCGCCATCATAGCTCAAAAAATTGTTGCCACATTAAACAGTACAGGAACACCCGCAGTATTTATGCATGCAGCCGATGCCATTCATGGCGATTTGGGTATGATACAAACAGATGATATTGTTTTGGTGATAAGCAAAAGCGGCAACAGCCCCGAAATAAAAGTATTGGCGCCACTGGTAAAAAGTTTTGGAAATATATTGATAGGCATGGTGGGTAATACCACTTCTTTCCTGGCGCAGAACAGCGATATTGTTTTAAACACTACGGTTGATAAAGAAGCCTGCCCCATTAACCTGGCGCCCACCAGCAGCACAACTGCCCAAATGGTAATGGGCGATGCACTTGCCGTTTGCCTGATGGAACTGAAAGGATTTAACAGCAACGATTTTGCAAAATATCATCCCGGCGGCATGCTGGGCAAACAATTATATTTAAGGGTAGAAGAATTAGCGGCACATAATTCAAAACCAAAAGTATTGGCTACAGCAACTATAAAAGAAGTGATCATTGAAATGACACAAAAAAGGCTGGGCGCAGCCGTGGTCGTTAATGAAACTGAAAATATTTTAGGCATTATTACAGATGGAGATTTGCGGAGGATGCTGGAAAAGACATCCAATTTTGAAAACCTGCAAGCAAAAGATATAATGAGCAGCCATCCTAAAACCATTGCATCGGATGTGCTGGCGGTAAATGCCCTGGATGAAATGCGCAGGCATGATATAAGCCAACTGGTTGTTGAGGATAATAAAATGTATGCAGGAATTATTCATTTGCACGACCTGGTAAAAGAAGGAATTATATAAAACACACCATGAGTAAAAATAATTACGTTGCTATAATGGCGGGGGGAATTGGAAGCAGGTTTTGGCCCATCAGCCGTGCAGATTATCCAAAACAGTTCCTGGATATTTTGAATACCGGCCGCACACTGATACAGGCTACCTTTGACAGGTTTTTAAAATTTGCGCCTGCAGAAAACATTTACATCATAACTTTTGAACAGTATAAAGATATTGTTGCCAAACAGTTACCAACCCTGCCGGTTGAAAATATTCTTTGTGAGCCTTCAAGAAAAAACACAGCCCCCTGCGTTGCCTATATTTCGTACAAACTGCATAAGCTGAATGCAAATGCCAATTTAATTTGTGCGCCTGCCGATCACATTATTACTGATGAAGGCGGTTTTGAAAAAGTATGTAAAGATGCTTTACAGTTTACTGCTCATATAAAAGGATTAATAACCCTGGGGATAAAACCCACGCACCCTAATACAGGCTATGGCTATATTCAATATGAGCCACAGGCGGTAAGCGATAATGTGTTTAAAGTAAAAACCTTTACCGAAAAACCTGATGAGGAACTTGCAAAAACATTTATAGC
>JANNYY010000039.1:0-10401 GCA_031410355.1 Chitinophagaceae bacterium
GTTTCACTTTCTGATGTAAAAGTAGTCCGACATTTTTTATTATAAAATTAAAAGACATTAAGCGGTAGTTTTTTAATCCCGAACTGGTATTTAATGCTCCCCAACCGGAAACAGCCTGATGCATCTCCCGATATAATAGACCCCGTTTTTTCGCCTTTTAAGCATTTGGCTTTAAATGATTTTTGAATATTTATTGCTCCAAAACTTGTTTATTCCAAATTAATGTATCATATTTGTCTTCCCTAACAGTAATTTTACTCACTTTCACGTGTATTTCCCTTTCTAATTATTTATTATTAGTTAAATCTCGTTCGGCCTTATAGTCGCATGAGCGTCCAATTCCAATATCCATTTTTTTAATATAAGTCAGTCAATAAACTGGCGATAAAACTAAATCCATGGCAAATTTTACCCTACCGGAAACGGCATCCTTATTGACAACGGTAAAACGTATTATTCGTTTACCAAAATTATTACTCGTTTTAATTGTGGCCTGTTGCTGCATTGATAGTGCCAAAGCCGCTATCGAACCTATACCTTCGGGCTCGTTCATAATCAACATGGGGGTATTACCTCAAACCTATGGCAACGGAGTGAAACCCTGGGGCATGGTGTTTGACCTTATCCGGAATCATCATGTACAGGTGAAGTGGGTCATCAATCCTGCTAAAGTGAGATCTGGAAAAGATTTTACCTATAACGGTGTGGACTACAAAGGTGGGACATTTATTATTTTGCAAGAATACAGGAACGCAGCCGTGAATGCAAGGATCAGTTACTGGCAATCCAGGGGTGTGGTGGGCATTACTACCAATTCTACTTTTAATGTAGATGTAACGCATACATTAAAATATACACCCAGGTGGACATTTGATTTTCAAAATGGAAAAATTGCATTGGGGTTTCTTTTGAGTGCAGGTATCGACACTGCAGGGTTTCCGAAAAAATATCCGGCTGATTTGAATGGTTGTGATGACCTGTTTGTAATGCCGCACGCTGATCCAACCTGGGCTACCCATAAAAACCTGTTGACCTGGAACCAAAATAGTAAGGGTTGGATTTGGGCAGGCTGCCATGCAGTTAGTGTATTGGAAAATCTTTGTAATCCTGCCAATACTTCCCAAAAAATGAACTTCCTGTCACAAACCGGGCTTGTGTTGTGGGGTAATCACAAAGATGCATCGGCACCATTTAATTATCGCTTTCCTGCCGATCCTGAAATGCAATTCATGGGTAATGTTGAAAATGCTATGAAAAATGGTTCTGAGCAGGTGTTCCTGCCGTTACTTAACGGCGGATGGAGGCCCACCACAAAACTCGGTGTGTACGATCCCACTCAGCAGGACATTCCAGTGAAATCACCCGGTGAAGCTGCATTGGTAGCATATGGATACGCATTTGGAGATCCACAGAGAGGTAAGGTGATGTATGAGGCAGCACACGATATCGACAAGGACAATGAGGATGCAGTCTCGGCCTTGCGGGCGTTCTTTAACTTTTCGTTTATGGCTGTTTTAAATAAACAGACCATAAATCCTTTAAATGGCCAGGCGTCAATTACTACTCCAGGTTATTTTGATTATACAGTCAACTTACCTGCAGGGTATAATACAGCCGATTATTCTTTCAGTTGGACAACCGACTGTGCAGGCAGTTTTAGCAATCCAACCGGGGTATCCACTATTTTTCAACCCAATCCAGGTTTTTCAGGTGATTGTCAAATAACAGTAACTATCACTGATAATTGTGGCAGGCAATATTACCAGTCAATAGGAATTCCGGCTTTTGGCCGCAATGTACCCGTAGACACGGTATTAGTGGCCGACACTACAGTTCGTATACCTGCAGGTGAGGAACCAGTTGCCGACACCACTGTTGATGCAGTTGCAGGAGCGGAACCAGTTGCCAACACTGCATTTGGAGCGATTGTAGGAGCGTTTGTAAATGGTTATGGTCAGCTTAACTGGAACACCCTTAGTGAAGGCAATCTCGACCATTTTGAAATAGAAAGAGGCAGGGACGCAGATAATTTCGAAAATATCGGGAAGGTAAATGCTCATGGAAACAGCAATTTGCCACTCGATTATTCATATCCTGATCTCCTGGCTAAGCCGGGTGCTTATCTTTACAGGCTGAAAATAGTTGATAAGGATGATAAATACACTTACAGTAAAGTAGTGGTGATCAATTCCGAGTCGAAGGGTATTAGCCTGCTGCTGGTTTATCCAAATCCTTTTGGGCACAAAGTGCAGGTGAAGGTGGAATCTGAAAAACGGCAGGAGGTTACTATCCGGGTGTTGAACAACATGGGAGGCGTTATCCGCTCTCAGACAACATTTGTGGAGAAAGGTGTAACCGCCATTGAAGTAAAAAATGTAGCCGATCTTCCTGCGGGAGCATACCATTTGCAGATTGTTACACCTGAGAAATCGATGAGCGTTAAGATCATGAAACAATAAAGGTATTGTACTGTAAAACAGAGGGTGATATTTCGGACTAAAATCCTTTTATTGCTGTTATCAGTTAAAAAAGTAAGCAAGCTCCGCCAGAGATAAACCTGTGAACTATAAAGTTGATGTTATCACGATAAATTAGAGGCTGTCTTAAAAGGGCAGCCTCTTTTTTATAAAAGTAATCCACAGATGTAGAAAACTAAAAGCTTTGTTATAAGCAATGTTATTGCCATGCTGATTGTCTTTGATTGTATGACAAAACATTTAAAGACAGTTACTCCTGTATTCAAAACCTACCTTCAAAACCAGCGTCTGCTTTTACCTCCCAGTTTAGAGGAGTTGATTGCTGCTAATCATCCGGTAAGGGTAGTAAACCAGGTTATTAATCAAATAAACATCGGGCCTTTGCTGTCCGCCTATGCCGGTGGTGGCTGCAGCAGTTATCATCCATTGATGTTGTTGAAAATAGTGGTGTATGGTTATATGACCAATGTGTATAGCAGCCGCAAGTTGGAAGAAGCCACCAAAAGCAACATACATTTTATGTGGCTGGCAGCCATGAATACACCCGACCACAATACAATCAACACCTTTAGAAGTGTAAAATTGCAAGAGCCCTTAAAAAACATATTTACCCAGGTGGTAGAACTTTTAGCAGCCGAAGGATTATTAAGTATAAAAGAATTATACACTGATGGCACTAAAATAGAAGCCAATGCCAACCGGTACAGCTTTGTGTGGGGCAATGCCATTAAAACCAATAAAGAAAAAATGGCCAGGCAATTAGAAACAATGTGGCAGTATGCTCAAAGCATTGCAGATAAAGAACTGCAGGACAGCACACCCACAGACTTTAAACCCATTGATGCTCAAAAAGTAAAAGCATTGGTTGAAAAAATAGATGCAGCCATTAAAGACAAACCAATAACCAAAAGCTTTAAGCAAAAGCTGAATTATGTAAAAAAAAACTATGAGAACAACTTAGATAAATACGCAAAGCAAGAAGCCATACTGGGCGATAACAGAACCAGCTATAGTAAAACAGATAACGATGCCACCTTTATGCGGATGAAGGAAGACCACATGAAAAACGGACAGTTAAAACCAGCTTATAATGTACAGGCTTCCACTAACAACCAGTTTGTAGTAAATTATACCCTGCATCAAAACACCACAGACACCAATACATTAATACCCCATACAGAAGATTATAAACAATGCTACAACACAACGCCTGCATCCAATACAACCGATGCAGGTTATGGTTCAGAGGAAAATTATGAGTACCTGCAACAAAACAATATTACAGGTTTTGTAAAGTATAGCCACTTTGATAGAGAACAAAATGAAACCATACAAAGTAAAAAACCGTTTACTGCCGATAAATTATTTTACAATCAACAAGAAGATTATTATGTATGCCCCATGGGCCAAAGGATGAACAATATTGGTACACATATACAAAAAACCAGCACAGGCTTCAAGCAAACCATTACTAATTATCAGGCAAAAAACTGTAGCATCTGTCCACTCAATGGTGCATGCCACAAATCCCAAGGCAATCGAATTATCAGCATCAATTACAAGCTCAATAAATATAAACAACAAGCCAGGGAAAACCTCCAATCCGAAAAAGGCATAGCAAACCGAAAAAAGCGATGTTACGACACAGAGCCGCTATGGGGCAACATTAAACACAACCATCACTTTAAAAGATTTATGCTACGGGGAATGAAAAAAGTTACTGTAGAAGTAGGGTTATTATCCATGGCTCAAAACCTACGCAAAAAAGCAGCAATAAACACAAAAAATGCAGCCTAAAAGCTGCAAAATCCCTTTTTTAAAAACCTAAGCCTTTATCCTGCTCCACATAACAATAAAACTTTAGTAACCATAAGGCAAGCCATAAAAAAAGAGGCTGACTTAAAATTTTGTTTTAAGACAGCCTCTGTTAAATAAAGTACATTATTTAGAGATATGTTTTGCCCGTATGTTTATACCGGTTCGCTCTTCATTTGCTTTGAAACTCTTGAACGTTCGTTTTCATCTAATATTACTTTACGCATACGAATGCTTTTTGGTGTTACTTCAATACACTCATCCTGCTGTATATATTCCATGCACTCTTCTAAAGTCATCATGATCTTGGGAGCCGCCTTGCTGGCATCGTCACTACCGCTTGCACGGTGATTGGTTAATTTTTTTGGCTCGGTAGCATTTACATTTAAATCTCCTGGCTTAATATGCTCGGCAATTATTTGTCCTACGTAAACTTCATCTCCCGGATCAACAAAAAACCTGCCCCTGTCCTGTAATTTATCAATTGAATAACCGGTAGTTCTTTCAGTATTTTTAGATAATAAAACACCATTACTTCTGCCGGGAATATTGCCTTTCCACGGGCGATAATCCGTAAAGCGGTGAGCCATTACGGCTTCGCCGGCTGTGTTTGTCAGCATATTACTGCGCAAGCCTATCAAACCTCTTGAAGGAATATCAAATTCCAGGTGCTGCATTTCGCCTTTGCTTTCCATGATCAGCATTTCGCCTTTGCGTTGCGTAACCAGGTCAATTACTTTACCGCTAAATTCAGCAGGTACATCAACCACCAGGTTTTCATAAGGCTCGCATTTTTTACCATCAATTTCTTTAACCAAAACCTGTGGGTTGCCCACGGTTAATTCAAAACCTTCCCGGCGCATGGTTTCTACCAATATTCCCAGGTGCAAAATTCCTCTTCCATAAACCAAAAAACTATCTGCACTGTCCGAATCTTCTACACGCAGGGCCAGGTTTTTTTCAGTTTCTTTCATCAACCTGTCCCTCAAATGCCGGGAGGTTACAAATTTTCCTTCACGGCCAAAGAAGGGCGAGTTATTGATGCTGAACATCATACTCATTGTAGGTTCATCAACACTGATCACCGGCAATGCATCCGGAAATTCTACATCACAAACAGTATCACCAATATTAAATTCATCCAGGCCTACTATTGCACAAATATCACCTGCACTAACTTCTGTTGCTTTCTTTTTACCAAGCGCTTCAAAAGTGTACAGTTCCTTAACTTTCATTTTTTTAATGATACCGCCTGCCTGAACCAATGCGATCTGTTGTCCTTCTTTAATAGTACCACGGGCAACTTTGCCTACAGCTATCCTTCCCAGGAAAGATGAATAATCCAGTGAAGTGATCTGCATCTGTGTAGTTCCTTCATTTACTTTTGGCTCGGGCACATGCTCCAATATGGCATCCAGTAAAGGGAAAATATTATCTGTTTCTGTTAAAGAAGTATTCATCCAGCCCTGCTTGCTGCTGCCGTAAATGGTAGGAAAATCCAACTGTTCTTCTGTAGCATCCAGGTTAAAGAATAATTCAAAAACTGCATCATGCACTTCATCAGGCCGGCAGTTAGGTTTATCAACCTTGTTAATAACTACGATAGGGTGTAAACCTAATTTCAAAGCTTTTTGCAGCACAAAACGTGTTTGCGGCATAGGGCCTTCAAAAGCATCAACCAACAGCAAAACGCCATCAGCCATTTTTAAAACACGCTCAACCTCACCACCAAAATCACTGTGACCCGGGGTATCAATAACGTTGATCTTAATGTCTTTGTAAATAACGGATACGTTTTTACTGAAAATGGTAATGCCTCTTTCTCTTTCCAGGTCGTTATTATCCATGATCAGTTCACCGGTTTCCTGGTTATCACGAAAAATATTGGTACTATGCAGTATCTTATCTACTAATGTGGTTTTGCCGTGATCTACGTGGGCAATAATTGCGATGTTTCTTATATTCATTTTAAATTGAGCTTTTAGCCATTAGCTGCAAGCTTTTAGCAGAACACAATTGCTTGTGGCTATCAGCTAACAGCTATTAGCTGTTTTTGAGGGCGCAAAGGTAAGCCAAAACAGCCGGATGACAAGGTTAAATGTATATTAATATAGAGAATCAGGTAATATTAACAT
Organism: Chitinophagaceae bacterium; assembly: GCA_031410355.1. Lineage (GTDB taxonomy): Bacteria > Bacteroidota > Bacteroidia > Chitinophagales > Chitinophagaceae > Ferruginibacter. The sequence goes on from JANNYY010000039.1 coordinate 6,428, forward strand.
TAACATTGTTTTGTTGTCATTATCTGCCATTAGGGTTACTTTTAATACTTATACTAAAACAACTCCCCAAATGAAAAAAAAACTCCTTGCTGCAATCTTATTTATTTCGGTAAGCGTTGCAAATGCCCAGGTAAAATTTGATGCTTTACAGATTACGCCGCAAATGCCCAAAGCAGGGCAAACAGTAAGTTTTAAATTTAATAATAAGCTTTCATCTTTAATAGATGAGAAGAAAGTAGAAATTGTGGTTTACCTGTTTAGTAAAAATGGGTATAAAGTTGTAGAACCTAAAATTGTACAAACCGGCGCTATGTATTCCGGCAGTTTTAAATTAGATACTGCTGTTTCGTGCATTGCTTTCGGTTTTTCGGCCAATGATGCTAAAGCAAAAGACAATAATGCCGGTGATGGTTATATAGTGCCGGTGTATGGCAACAATAACCAGCCCGTTACTGAATATTATATGTGGGCCGGAAGAATGTATAGTGGTTATGGGGAGAATTTATTTGGCATGAAAACAGTTACAGATAAAAATCTTGCCTTATTGGAAGAAGGTTTAAGGCTGAACCCTGAAGCAAAAAACGATATGAGTTATTTTTCCGCTTATTTAGTTGCCGTTAATGCTGCAAAAAAGAAAGAGGGAGATGAACCTGCTATACTGGGGCTTTTGAGAAACATGGCTAACAAACCGGATATCAGGGAAGCAGATTATATTACTTTAACCCAATGGTATGGCCGACTGAAAATGAAAAGCACTGCCGATTCTTTTACAACAATCATGAAGGAAAAATATCCTGGTGGTAACTGGAAAAAAAATGAAGCAGGCTCTGCATTTAATAAAGAAAAGGATGTTGCAAAAAAACTGGCTCTTTATAATGATTATATTACCAGGTATCCAACCACAGAAGCCAACAAGGCATTGATTGATAATTTTAAATCGCAAATGGCGAATGCTTATGCCAATGCAAAAGATTACAATGCATATAATGAATGGAGTAAGAATCTTTCTAAAGCAACCATGGCAAGTAATAACAACAATATTTCATGGGCAATGGCAGAGAAAGATGAAAACCTGGAGGAGGCAAAAAAAATGGCTTATGCTGCCACTTCGTATGCAAAAAGCCAGGTACTGAAACCAGAAGAAAAAAAACCGGATTACTATACAAAAAAACAATGGGACAAACAGCGTAAAACCCAGTATGCCATGTATGCGGATACCTATTCTTTTATTCTTTACAAAACCGGGGATTATAAAAATGGCTACCAATATGCAAAAGAGGCAGCAGGTATTAACGAGTTTAAAAATGCCGAATACAATGAACGTTACAGCCAGTTGATGGTAAAAGTTACACCACCAGCCATGGCAAAAAAAGAAATTGAAAAATTTGTAAAAGAAGGTGCAGCATCATCAAAAACCAAAGAATTATTAAAAGACCTGTACGTTGCAGAAAAAAAATCGGATAAAGGTTATGACGGGTATTTAGCAAAACTTGAAATGGCAGCTAAAGAAAAAAAGAGAGGAGACCTGGCCAAAACCATGATCAGCGAAGAAGCGCCAAAATTTAACTTAAAAGATCTGGATGGCAATGATATAAGCCTTGTTGGCTTAAATGGAAAAGTAGTGATAGTTGATTTTTGGGCAACCTGGTGCGGACCCTGTATTGCATCTATGCCAGCTATGAAAACCGTTCAGGAACAATTAAAAGTAAGGGATGATGTGGTTTTTGTTTTTGTAGATACCTGGGAATCGGTTGAAAATAAAAAACAGAATGCTGCAGACTTTATGAAGAATAAAAATTACCCTTTTCATGTTTTATTAGATGAGACAGATAAAGTAGTTGCTGATTTTAAAGTAAGTGGCATCCCTACAAAATTTGTTATTGATAAAACCGGTAACATACGTTTTAAAAGTGTGGGCTTTGGTGGTAATGATGATGAACTGATTGATGAAGTAAATATGATGGTTGAAATGGCATCTGCTGATATGCCTGTAAAAAAGTATGTAAAATAATCTTAAGCAATTTAAAAAAATAAACGGACTGATATTTGCAGTCCGTTTTTTAATTATGATTAAAACAAGTTCATCTTTACCCAATATTACCATTTGTATTTTATTGGATATAATCGGCATGGCAAGTTATTTTCTCCCGGCTTTAGGAGAATTTGCTGATGTAGTGTGGGCCCCCATCTCAGCCCTTATTTTTTATAAACTTTTCGGTGGCAGGTTTGGGATGATCGGTGGGGTACTTAATTTTTTAGAAGAAGTAATTCCTTTTACAGATATTATTCCATCTTTTACCATTGCCTGGTTTATCAGGAAAAATGAATTTGATAAGCCAGGTAAGGAAAACCTCAAGGGCTCTCAGCCTTAATAAAATCTTTAATAAAATCTAACCCGATTATTTAGTAGCTTTCCTTACTAAAGCTGCTGTTATGAAATATTTTCTTTTCTCTTTCTTTTTATGCATTACCATTTCTGCTTATTGCCAGGATACGCTTAGCATTAAAGATATTCCCGCTGCCGAAAGGGTAATTGGCCTGCGGTTTAAACCATCAGAAAGAGACTCTTTGTTTAATGATGTAAAGAACGATGTTAAAGAATATGAGAAAATGCGTCAATTCAAATTAGATAACAGTGTACCATTAAGCACCTGGCAAAACCCGGTTTTGCCCGGAATGGAATTTAACAGGAAGCAGGACCGGGTTAAATGGAATATACCTTCCAATATTCCACTCCCAAAAAACAAAAATGAACTGGCCTTTTATTCTGTTCCCGAACTGGCATCATTGATCAAAAACAAAAAAATAAGCTCGGTTGACTTAACAAAATTTTTTCTTGACCGGTTAAAAAAATACGGAGATACATTGCAATGCGTGATCTCGGTAACTGAAGAAATTGCCATGCAGGAAGCTGTGCAAGCCGATGCCGAAATTGCCGCAGGAAAATACCGTGGGCCTTTACATGGTATTCCTTACGGACTTAAAGACCTGTTTGCAGTTAAAGGCACAAAAACCACCTGGGGTGCCGCACCCTATAAAGATCAAAGGATTGAAGAGGATGCTTTTGTATTTACAAAACTGAAAGAAGCAGGCGCTATACTCATTGCAAAATTTACTTTGGGCGCACTGGCTATGGGAGATTATTGGTATGGGGGGCGCACAAAAAATCCCTGGAACTTAAAAAGAGGTTCAAGTGGTTCTTCTGCAGGCTCAACGGCTGCTACTATTGCAGGTTTGGTTCCCTTTGCTATTGGTACAGAAACTTTAGGTTCAATAATTTCTCCTGCTACAAACTGTGGCGCAACTGCCCTGCGCCCAACTTTTGGCAGCATAAGCAGAACCGGTGCCATGGCATTAAGTTACAGCCTGGATAAGATAGGACCTATCTGCAGATCAGCAGAAGATGCTGCCATTGTGTTTTACTTTATACATGGAACGGATGGAAAAGACCAGGCTGCTGTAAATATGCCTTTCAATTATACCGGTAAAGCTGGTCTCTCAAAAATGAAAATTGCTTATGCCAAAAATTACTTTGAAAGCGGCGATACTTTAGGAAATGAATTAAAAGTACTGGAAGTATATAAAAGCCTGGGCGCACAACTTATTGCTGTTGATTTTCCCGATTCTGCTGTTTACAATTTTAATATTATGGGTACCATCATCAGTGCAGAATGTGCAGCACAGTTTGATGAATTTACCCGGAGCGAACTGGATGATATGATGACAAGGCAGGGCAAGGGCGATTGGCCCAACCAATTCCGTTCGGCCCGTTTTATTCCTGCTGTGGAGTATATTAATGCATACCGTCATCGTTATTTATTGATGCAAAAAGTAAATGCAGTCATTAATCAATATGATGTTTTTATTTGTCCAACTTATGGAGGAGAGCAGCTAACCATTACTAATCTTACCGGCCATCCTGCAGTCTGTTTTCCAACGGGGTATAATAAAAACAAACTGCCTACCAATATAAC
>JANNYY010000040.1:0-7435 GCA_031410355.1 Chitinophagaceae bacterium
TCCCCCTCCCCCCCCCTCAAAGAACAAAAACAAATAGCCGCTCTTTTTCAATCCATTGAAACGGCTATGGAGCAGGTGGATGGACAGGAGAAGAATTTGTACCAACTGAAACATAAGTTGCTCAAAGATTTATTCGGCGAAAAGCAGGAATTTGGAAATCATTTGAAAGCAAAAGATTTTGAAACGGTAAGGTTTGAGAAAATTGCGATCAATATTTCAGAAAGAGTTGAGCCAAAGAAAACAGAATTAACTACTTATGTTGGCTTAGAACATTTGGATGCAGACAATTTAAAAATTGAAAGGACAGGAACACCTGATGATGTGATTGGAACCAAACTAAAAATATACAAAGGCGATATTATTTTCGGCAAGCGCAGAGCCTATTTGCGTAAAGTGGCTGTATCTCATTTTGATGGAATTGCTTCGGCACATAGTATGATTTTAAGAGCCAACGAAAAGAGCATTGAAAAAGATTTTCTACCTTACTTTATGCAGAGTGATACATTCATGGGTAGAGCAGTTCAGATTTCAGAAGGTTCACTTTCTCCGACTATCAAAAACAAAACCTTGGCAGTACAAGAATTTATTCTGCCAAAAAAGGAAAAGCAAAAAGAGTTGATTTCAATATTCAAGCAGTTTGACACAACAATGGAACAACTCAAACAACAAAAAACAACTTTGAAGAATTTGAAGCAGAAATTATTAAATGAAATTATAGGGTAATGGCAAAGAAAAACGCAGACACCAATTACAATACAAACCTGGCATCAGAGTATTTGATGATGAGTTTGCTGTGTCGTGCAGGGAAAGATGCTTACCTATCACTTGGGAATAAAAAAGGCGTTGATATCATTGTAAAGACTGACAAGGGTGCTATCTGTGTGGTGGAAGTAAAAGGAGTAAATAAAGACAATGACTGGATGATTGGCAATAGTGGCAAATTACCATCATTGCCAAATATGTTTTATGCCTTAGTTGGCTTTAAAGGATATATCTCTGATGTAACTGCACCAGCAAAATTTTATTTAATACCTTCTGAAAAACTAAACCAATCAGGCGAATTCAAAATGTCTAAAAATGAAAAGACGATTTATTTATCACATAAATATATCAGAGAGAACTATTCTGAGTATTTAGATACATTTAAGTGGTTGGATGAATATTTAAAACAAAATTAAAAGGTAAATTTGAGTAATTCAAACAAATGTCATGAGTAGAATTAGAATAAAGAATTTTGGCCCTATTAAGGAAGGTTATTTGGAAGACGGGGGCTTTATGGAAGTAAAAAAAGTTACTGTGTTTATTGGTAACCAGGGAAGCGGGAAGAGTACAGTAGCAAAAGTTATTTCTACATTAACCTGGATGGAAAAAGCCATAAATAGAGGTGATATTGCAATACCTGAATCAATTAATGACTTTCAAAAACATTTCAAATATCAAAGCTTAATTGGTTATTTTAAATCTGATACTGTAATTGAATATTATGGAGATGCGTATTCTATTATTTTCAATAAAGAAGATAGCCCTTATCCCATTGTTCAAAAAAATGAATCAGGGAATTACACTGTGCCAAAAATTATGTATGTTCCTGACGGACGAAGTTTCCTGAGTGTTATTAAAAATGCTAACGGGGTAAGAGGTCTACCAGCGCCATTATTTGAATTTGCCGAAGAATTGAAAAGAGGTCAGGCCGATACCAAAGGAGAAGAAATTCCATTGCCAATAAATGGTGTTAACTACAAATACGAATCTGAATCTGATACTTCCTTTATTATTGGAAAAGATTTTAAGGTAAACTTATTAGTTGCCTCCAGTGGATTTCAATCACTTGTTCCACTATTTCTAGTATCATCTAGTTTGGCTCAGCTTATCAAAAGCGGCTCTGAAATTAGTCCGGCAAATATAAGTGTTGATCAAAGTATCAGAATGAATAACGAAATATCTAAAGTAATATTTAATGATAAGCTTAGTGAAATAGAAAAAATTAAGTTGAGTAATGAAATAAAAGCAAAGTTTCAAAACAAGGGATTTATTAATATTGTTGAAGAACCGGAACAGAATTTATTTCCTACTTCGCAGAGAGAAATACTAAACAGTTTACTAGAGTTTAATAATATGAATGCCGGAAATAAGTTGATACTGACAACGCATAGTCCTTATATTATCAATTACCTGACTTTGGCTATTCAAGGTGACTATTTACTTAAAAAAATAAAAAAATCAATTAAAGTAGAAGCGCTCATCGAAAAGTTGAATAATGTAATTCCAACCAATACAGTTGTGCCTGTTGAAGATGTTGCCATTTATCAGTTGGATGAAATAAATGGCACAATATCAAAATTGCCAAATCCAGAAGGAATTCCTTCGGATAAAAATTATTTAAATCAATCCATTGCTCATGGCAATCAAATGTTTGATTCACTTTTAGAAATTGAAGAAGAATTATGAGTGTGAATTTTTTTGAAGCAACTTGCCAGGAGCCACCTCTTAATCATGTATTATTTGGATTGTGTGACGATCAGAATGGGGACAGAGCATATACGGATGTAAACGACCAAACCAAATGGACCGCTGTTGTTAAAAATGAGAATAGCAAGGATTTGATTTTCACCGCAATTGATAAATGTGTCATTAAGGATAATGAGCAACAAGGAAGGGGCCGTTGTGATGGCATGCTTACTTCGGATGAGCACTTGTACTTTGTAGAATTGAAAAATGAAGCAAAGAGTTGGATAACAGGGGCAATTGAGCAATTAGAATCAACAATTCAATTTTTTATTGAAAGCCATAATATAAATGAATACAAACACAAAAAAGCTTTTGCCTGCAATAAACAACACAAACATTTTCAGGAAATAGATAATGAATTCAATCGCTCTTTTTTTAGAAAGTACAAAGTGAGAATTGATTTGCAGGCAGAGATAATTGTTATTTAAAAATGTCATTCAACGAACAAAATACCGTAGAGCATTTTATTATTCATCAACTTTCTGGGGTGAACTTAAATGCTGTGCAGGGCAATGTTGTAAAAGAAGACGCCGTAGAATATGATACGGTAAAGTGGAAATACGTGCAGGCCGATTTGCTGCAACGGGATATTACCGAAGTATTTGTGGAAAAGGAATTGAAGGCTGCACTTTGTCGCCTAAATCCAGATATTGCAGCACAGCCCGACAGAGCAGATGAAGTTATTCATAAACTGAGGGCTATTCTTATTACGGTAAACAATGTTGGTTTGGTAAGAGCCAATGAAGAATTTGCCAAATGGTTACGGAATGAAGTAACGCTTCCTGTTGGTAAAAACAACGAGCATGTTGCCATTCGCCTGATAGATTTTGAAGTATTGAAGAACAACAGCTTTGTGCTTTGCAATCAATTTAAGCTAAGGGCCAGGGAAACCAAAATTCCTGACATTGTGATGTTCGTCAACGGAATCCCTTTGGTTGTTGGAGAAGCCAAAACTCCTGTGCGGCCAGCCGTAACCTGGTTTGATGGAGCACATGATATAAATGTAGTGTATGAAAATGCCATTCCGCAATTGTTTGTTCCTAATGTATTTTCGTTTGCTACCGAAGGCAAAGAAATATTTATTGGTGGCGTAAGAACGCCTTTAGAATTTTGGGCTCCCTGGCGTTTAGAAGATGACAAAGACGAGTTAAGCCGTTTTATTGGTTTGCAGGATGTAGCTAAACAATTAACGCATTTGCTCAAACCTTCAACGCTGTTGGATATTTTGCAGTATTACACTGTGTATGCCACAAACAGTAAAAAGAAAAAAATAAAAGTAGTTTGCCGCTACCAGCAATACGAGGGAGCCAACGCCATTGTGCAACGTGTAAGAGAAGGAGAAATTAAGAAAGGATTGATCTGGCATTTTCAGGGTTCGGGTAAATCTTTGTTGATGTTGTTTGCTGCTCAAAAATTGAGAAAGCAAGAAGACCTGCACAACCCTACGGTAATTATTGTTGTGGACAGGGTTGATCTGGATACACAAATCACCGCCACTTTCAACACTGCCGAAGTACCGAACATGATTACCACCGATAGCATAAAGGAATTACACAAGCTATTGGAACAGGACACCCGTAAAATCATCATTACAATGGTTCACAAATTCAAAGATGCTTATCCCGACATGAACAAAAGGGACAACATTATTGTGATGGTGGATGAAGCTCATAGAACGCAGGAAGGTGATTTGGGAAGAAAAATGCGAAAAGCTTTACCCAATGCTTTTCTGTTTGGTTTAACAGGAACACCAATTAACAAAGCAGATAAAAATACATTCTGGGCTTTTGGTGCCGAGCAAGACAGCGGCGGATATATGAGCCGTTATACTTTTCAGGAAAGTATCAGAGACAACGCAACCCTGCCTTTACACTTTGAACCACGTTTGCCGAATTACCACATTGACAAAGAAGGTTTGGACGTTGCTTTTAAAGAAATGGCAAACGAGCTGAGTGAAGAAGACAGAAACAAGCTAAGTCAGAAAGCTGCTAACATGTCTGTGTTTTTAAAATCGCCTGAACGGGTAAAAACCATCGTTGCAGACATTATAGAACATTTCAAAGCCCATGTAGAACCTGAAGGATTAAAGGCAATGATTGTAACGCCTGACCGTGAGGCTTGCGTTCAATACAAAGAAGTATTAGACCTTTTGATAAGTCCTGAAGCAAGCGAAGTTGTTATCAGTTCATCTGCCAATGATGATTTTGATTTCAAACAGAAGTATGCAATGGACAAAGACAAGCAGGAAAAAGTTATTGAGAAATATAACGATGCAGATTCACCTTTGAAATTTCTGATTGTAACTGCAAAACTTTTGACAGGTTTTGATGCTCCGGTTTTACAAACCATGTATTTAGACAAGTCGCTGAAAGACCATACCCTTTTGCAAGCTATTTGCAGAACCAATCGTTTATTCCCCAATAAAACATTCGGCAGAATTGTAGATTACTTTGGCGTATTTGATGACACAGCAAAAGCACTTGCATTTGATGAAGAAAGTGTAAAACTGGTAATTACAAACCTGCAGGAATTGAGAGATAAACTTCCTGAATGGATGGAAAAATGTTTGAATCATTTTGCAGGTGTTGACAGAACCATTGCTGGCTTTGAAGGATTATCAAGAGCACAAGACTGTATTAACACCAATGAAAAGAGAGATGCTTTTGCAAAAGATTTCAGCAGTCTGACAAAACTATGGGAAGCCTTATCACCTGACCCAGTTTTAAATCAATTCGAGAAAGATTACAAATGGTTGTCGCAGGTTTATACTTCTGTAAAGCCAGCTTCAGACGACAATGGCAGATTGTTGTGGCACGCTTTAGGTGCACAGACAACCGCACTAATACATGAGCACATACATGTTTCAGGCATCAATCACGACATGGAAGAAATGATTTTGGATGCAGATGTGATTGATGATTTGATGAACAAGAAAGACCCAAAGCAAGCAGCAAAAGTTTTAAAACTTCTTATCAGTCGTTTAAACAAACACGGCAACAATCCAACATTCAAACGACTAAGTGAAAGACTGGAAGCCATTCGTGACAAAGCAGAGAAAGGATTGATAAACTCAATTGAATTCATCAAGGAACTTTGCCAAATAGCCAAAGAAACACTTCAGGCAGAAAAAGAAACCGAACCAGTTACAGAACAAAAAAATGCAAAGGCTGCATTGACCGAATTATTCCTTGAATTGAAAACTGACACCACGCCGGCCATCGTTGAACGTATTGTAAATGATATTGACGAAATTGTACGAGTAGTTCGTTTTGACGGTTGGCAAAACTCGACAGTTGGAGAAAGAGAAGTAAAAAGGGAATTGCGAAAAGTTCTTTGGACAAAATATCAAATCAAAGACGAAGACTTGTTTAACAGGGCTTACGATTATATCAAAGAGTATTATTAATTTTCGTTTTTGAAAATAATAGGTTTCACCAAGTATTGTAATAGTGTTCAGATGATTTATAAATAAACCCTCAACTATTCCATATATTTTCAACAATTAAAATTCATTACAATGGAAAAAATAGAAAAGAAACACCTGATGGAAAAAATGATGCGGGAACTGGAGGACATTTTAAACAGCCAGACCTCGCTGCTCAAAAAAATTTCGCAACTGGAAGCGGAGAATATTAACCTGGGCAACCCTGTTCTGGAGAAACGCCTGCCCGACATTCATGAAAAAGTAGATGCTGGTATTGCAGAGATCGCATTGGTGGTGGAAGAGTTTACTGCCTCCAAAGATAAATTTGTAGCAGATAATAAACTGGACGAAGTGTTACCTGAACCAGGAACCTGATAGGATATCTAAAGCCACTAATAAGCTTTCGTCACATTATCCTATCTTCAAGCCAATGACAGATACGGTAATTATACCAAGCCTTTTTGATCACCAGCTTTCTGATGTTACGGACAGCAGCAAAACTGTGCCGAAGGAACTGGCAGAAGCGATGATGTTATTCTTTGCAACACACCCGCTGTTTACATGGGGCAATAGTAATAATGGTTGCGAAGCCAGGGCCGATGCCGTTTGTTTAGTGCTGAGTGAATGGAACATACCCAATTACAAAGCATGGGTTTTCAGTGGCAGGTATTTAAAAAAACATGTTGGCGGCCTAAAACAAAACTGGAACTTTCATGTAGCAGCTATGCTGCAGGTGATGGAAAACGGGCAGCTTATACATTATATTATTGACCCGGCCACTTCTGCCGCACTGCAAACCTTTTACAATTGGGCTGCCAACATAACGGAATACCCACACAGTTACCAGCTTGTAAAAGAGTCGCACTGGTATATATTTTCTCATAAAAAGATCAGTAAAAAAAACTGGAACAGCAGGAACCGCCAGAACCGTAAATGGATGATACAGGGCCTTGCAGGTATAAATGGACTTAGTGCCAAAGGCAAAGCAGCGCTGGTTTTTAATAAAGCAAAAATAAAAAAAATATCGGCTGCATTTGAGCAACTGAAACGGGAGAAGCCTGCAGAAACCGGGCATTTAAATAACTGATCATCTTTATTAATTGCAGCAAGGATTGCCAGCCTATAAAAATTTCATTTAACCTGTAAAAATACCTTTCTTAAGCTTGGTGCACTTTATTTTTACATTCGGGGTACGGTTATTGTTTTGTAATAAAGTACATTAAAAAAATTAAGATGAACAATCAAAAAAAATTCGGTGTGTGGATGGATACACAACATGCCACAGTGGTAGGAAGCGATAATACCGATGCCGGGAACCTTACCGTACTGGCTCATATAAGTGGGGAAGAAATTTCTCCCAGTGCCAGTAATAAGAATGAGAACAATCAAAAAACAATGCTGCAGGCAAAATTTTTTAAAGAGATTGCAACACACCTGCTAAATGCCACACACCTGCATGCAACTGGCACCGGTCAGGTACAGGAACAGTTTATTCATTACCTG
>JANNYY010000041.1:0-3245 GCA_031410355.1 Chitinophagaceae bacterium
CACACCTTCAATCAATTCCACATCTTCCCTTAAAGTATCCGCATCCTTCTCCCCTATTTTTTTATTTAGAATTTCATTGTTCAGATCTTTTATCTCCAGCACGTCTTCGTCATTGGCTTTTGTGCCGGCTGTAAAAAGCACTAAACTTTTTTTATGCATATCATACACACCTTTAAAATCCTTACCGCTGTTAATGGGCATGGTCATGGGATGCAACTGAATTTTTAATTCGTTTTCAATTTCTTCCAAAAGGTCAAAACGGTTCTTGCCATCCCGGTCCATTTTATTAATAAAAACGATAACCGGTGTGTTGCGCATGGCAATAACTTCCATCAGCCGGCGGGTTTGTGCCTCTACCCCGTTAACACTGTCAATTACCAACACCACGCTGTCCACTGCAGTTAATGTGCGGTAAGTATCTTCCGCAAAATCTTTGTGCCCCGGTGTATCTAATAAATTAATAAGATGCCCGTCATATTCAAACGTCATAACACTTGTTGCCACACTAATGCCACGCTGGCGTTCTATCTCCATAAAATCGCTGGTGGCGTGCTTTTTAATCTTATTGCTTTTAACTGCTCCTGCAGTTTGTATAGCACCACCAAACAACAAAAACTTTTCTGTAAGTGTTGTTTTACCGGCATCGGGGTGAGAGATGATGGCGAATGTTTTGCGTTTGTTTATTTCGTTGAGATACTTCATGTACACTAATTATTCGAATTACACTAATTATACTAATTGAGCGAATTCGTGTTTTAGAGGCGCAAAGGTAAGGTTTGAAAAACAAATTGAAACTGCCTGCAAACCTACGCTTTGGGTAAAGCTCAATAATGGTATGCGGCACAAGTGAGCCCCGCCGCGGCGGGGACGATAATGAGTAAAGAGCAAAAAGTTTGTCCCAAAAAAAAACTCATCCCAACCCCTCTCCAAAGGAGAGGGAACTCGAAGGGGCATCTCACAACTTTGAACATACTTCGCTTAAATCTTCGGGATTTCCCTCCCCTTCGGGGAGGATAGGTGGGGTCACCATTCATACATTTTCCTCTCCAATTCAATTTGCATCCCGTAATTTTGGTTCATGCGTAAATCGCTGAACATCATCCGCAATTCATTAAAGTTAACTTTCCAGGAACTAAGGGTTAACAAGCTCCGTACGGCGCTAAGCCTTACGGGTGTTGCCTTTGGTATCTTTTGTATTATTGGGGTGCTGGCCACGGTAAACAGCCTGGAACGTAATATTCAGAACGAGGTAAAGGGCCTGGGCAGCAATACCATCTATATAGATAAATGGGATTACAGCGGCGGGCCCAATCAACCCTTCTGGAAATTTATGGCCAGGCCAACTGCTAAATACGAAGAAGCGGAAATGGTTAAACAACGTGCGGTACTGCTGGATGATATTTCATTTTTAATGCAGACAGGCGGCAGCATTTCGCACAAAGATGATCTGCTGCAAAGCGTAAGTGTGTATGGCATTGTAGAAGCACAAATGACCATTCAGCCGTTGGGTTTTGACAGGGGCAGGTTTTTTTCGGCCAGTGAATTTTATAACGGTACAAATGTTTGTTTACTTGGCTTTACCAACGCAGAACAATTGTTTGGTAACAGCGACCGGGCGCTCGGCAAACAAATTGATCTGAAGGGTAAAAAAGTAACCATCATTGGTGTAATTAAAAAAGAAGGCAAAAATTTTATTGGATGGGATTACGATAATTGTGTAATGATACCCTACAAATTCTGTAAAACGATATTTGATGAATCCCGCTCGAACCCTATTTTAATTGCCAAAGGAAAAGAAGGTGTTACATCGGCTGCGCTGATAGATGAATTAAAAGGTATTATGCGGCAGATAAGAAGATTAAGCCCCACACAGGAAGATAATTTTTCGCTGAACAGTGTAGAAGCATTCAGCAAAGCCATTTCCGCTTCGTTTGTGATGATCAATGTAGTGGGATCCATCATTGGCGGCATCAGTTTAATTGTGGGTATGTTTGGTATTGCAAACATTATGTTTGTAACGGTAAGAGAAAGAACCAGTGTGATTGGATTAAAAAAAGCAATTGGCGCTAAAAAGAGCAGCATACTTTTTGAGTTTTTAATGGAAGCGGCCATGCTTTGCATTATTGGCGGTGCATTTGGATTATTCTTTGTGTATATACTTACACTTGTTCTTTCCGGGCCATTACATTTCCCTGTTTTTATTTCTATACCCATGCTGATAACTACCATTATTATATGTATAACGGTGGGTATACTGGCGGGTATTATACCTGCTGCGCAGGCTGCCAAGATGGATCCGGTGGCGGCGATAAGGGGGAAGTAGAAAACCCAATACCCCCTCCGCCCCCTGAAGGGGGAACTTAGAACCTTAAATTTGCCAACGCTTTATTCTTAATAACAGTTCAATTACTTTTGCATTGTGCTTACTGAAATTGATATAAACACTAACACTCAAAAAGAGCCTGCCCAGGTTCCCCCTTCAGGGGGCGGAGGGGGTAAGCCCATTACCATTTTAGCTATTGAGTCCTCCTGCGATGAAACATCAGCATCAGTTTGTGTTGATGGAAAAATTTTATCAAACAGCATTGCTAATCAAACCGTGCATGAGCAGTTTGGCGGCGTGGTACCCGAACTGGCCAGCCGTGCCCACATGCAGAATATTGTACCGGTTGTTGATGCTGCGCTGCAAACAGCCAATTGCCAATTATCAACTATTGATGCCATTGCCTTTACACAAGCCCCCGGCTTAATTGGTTCTTTATTGGTGGGTACACAGTTTGCAAAATCATTGTCGCTGGCATTGGATAAACCACTTATTGCAGTGCATCACATGCAGGCGCACGTACTTGCCAATTTAATTGCAGATAAAAAACCTTCATTTCCTTTTTTATGTTTAACGGTAAGTGGCGGGCACACACAAATTGTGCGTTGCGATGCCCCAACTAAATTAAAAGTTATTGGCGAAACCATTGATGATGCTGCCGGTGAAGCATTTGATAAAACAGCAAAAATGCTGGGCCTTCCTTACCCTGGGGGACCGTTAATTGATAAGCATGCTGCCAATGGAGATCCAAAAAAATTTAAATTTCCCGAACCGCAGATACCGGGTTTAAATTTTAGTTTTTCAGGATTAAAAACTTCTATCCTTTATTTTTTAAAAAATGCAGGCACCAGTAATTTATTTAAAGAAGAATTTTTGGCTGATGAACCAACCCGGCAAAAATTTATTGAAGAAAACATGGATG
>JANNYY010000042.1:0-6504 GCA_031410355.1 Chitinophagaceae bacterium
CTGAAGATGGGAACGATTTATTTACCATGACGCAGTGGTATCCCCGCCTTTGTGTGTACAGCGATTTCCAGGGATGGCAAAACCACCAGTTTGTTGGCAGCGGTGAGTTTGCATTAACCTTTGGCAATTTTAAAGTGGCCATGACGGTTCCTGCAGATCATGTGGTGATGGCAACCGGGCAGGGACAAAATTATCAGCAGGTTTTGAGCGCTGCCCAATTTGCACGCTGGCAAAAAGCACAAACAGCAACCGATGTTACAGAAGTGGTAACATTGGATGAAGCGGTTGCAAGAGAAAAACAAAAATCAAAAGAAAAAAAGACCTGGATATTTAAAGCTGATATGGTACGTGATTTTGCCTGGGGTTCTTCACGCAAATTTGTTTGGGATGCCATGCCAACCATGGTAGAAGGCAAAAAAGTAATGTGCATGAGCGCTTATGGAAAAGAGGCTTATGCTTTATACCGCAAGTTCAGTACCAAGGCAGTAGCACATACCATTAAAAGCTATTCAAAATTCACTATTCCTTTTCCATATCCTGTTGCACAAAGTTTGGAAGCCGCAAATGGTATGGAGTATCCAATGATCTGTTTCAACTTTGGCCGTACCGAAAAAGATGCAAATGGTAATTACAGCGTCAACAGCACCTACAGCGAAGGCACTAAGAATGGTATGCTGGGCGTGGTAATACATGAAGTAGGACATAACTTTTTCCCGATGATCATCAACAGCGATGAAAGGCAATGGACATGGATGGATGAAGGTTTGAATTCTTTTTGCGAATACCTTACAGAAGAATTATGGGATAATAAATTCCCGGTAAGTAAAGGCCCTGCCTATAAGATAGTGGATTACATGAAGCTGCCAAAAGACCAGTTAGAGCCGATAATGACCAACAGTGAAAACATTATTCAGTTTGGGCCAAATGCTTACAGCAAACCAACTACAGGCCTTAATATACTTCGTGAAACTATTATGGGCCGTGAAAATTTTGATTACGCATTTAAAGAATATGCAAGGCGGTGGGCATTTAAACATCCAACACCTGCCGATCTTTTTCGCACTATGGAAGATGCCAGTGCCGAAGACCTGGATTGGTTTTGGCGGGGATGGTTTTATAGTACAGATGCCTGCGATATTTCGATTGATACTGTTAAATGGGCTGTGCTGAATACAGATGTAGTTGCTGCACCCGACAACAATGGCCCGGCCACAAGAAAGATACCGGTAGCAAAACCAATGCTGAATACGTTTGATGATATTTCCAAAATAAGAAACCGGGATGATAAGAAAATAATATTTGCTACTGATGCTGATCCATCGTTGAGGGATTTTTACTGGAGGTACGACCGTGGCCAGACAAAAGTAGATACTACGCCTTTTGAAATTACCATGCCTGTTGCTGCTGCAGATAATTATACAGAAGCAGAACGTTTTAAAATTGCCGGCGATAAAAATATGTATGAACTTACTTTTAGCAACAAGGGCGGTTTGTTAATGCCCATCATTATTGAGTGGACTTTTAAAGATGGCACTAAAGAAATTGACAGGATACCGGTGCAGGTGTGGCGCAAGAATGAGAATAAAGTAGTTAAAACCTTTTTGAAGAATAAGGAAGTGGTATCTATATTATTAGATCCCTTAAGAGAAACAGCCGATATTAATACGGCCAACAATACCTGGCCTGCAGTTACTGAACCAAGTAAATTTCAGTTATTTAAAAATGGAGGCGGCCGCGGGCCAAGAGGCGCTGCCGGCGGAGGAAACCCAATGCAGAAAGAGATAAAATAAGAAAGAAATAAATTCGTATTGGATAAGCCCCGGTATTTTTATCGGGGCTTTTTTATTGCGCTCACTATAAGAATATTTTGTACCATGCTTTTTAAAAGCTTGTAAATGCACACGTAAATGACAGAGCCAGAAAAAAATATTATATTTACAATAGAAATGATAAGTTTATAAAATGCAAAGATTTTATTTTGATACTTCGGTTTTTGGCGGGGCATTTGATAAGGAATTTGAAGAACCTACACTGCAACTTTTTGAGAGAGTTAAAGTAGGGCAGGTTACCTGTGTTTTTTCCGACCTGACTGAAACTGAACTATTGGATGCACCTGAAAATGTTAAGCTTCATTTTAAAAGCCTTGCAAAAGAGAATATTGAAAGAGTAATTGTTACAGATGAAATTTTAACGCTTGCCTATAAATATGTAGAAGAAAAAGTTGTGGGGCAAACAAGTTTTGACGATTGTGTACACATTGCAACTGCAACAATTTACAAGGCTGACATTTTGGTAAGTTGGAATTTTAAACACATCGTAAATGTTTACCGCATCAGGGGATACAACTCAGTGAACATTCGTTCAAATTATCACTCATTGGAAATACGTTCACCAAAAGAAATTTTAGAATATGAAGACTGAAACTAAAAAACCAGCGCAAGAAAAAGAGTTTGACACAGTCAAAACCTTTAGAGCCATCAAAGATAAAATATCTTTAGAAATGGCAAATATGAACTTTGAACAAATCAAAGAATATCTTAAAACGAATAGCGCAAAACTTTACACCAAATAGCATAGAGCCGTACATTTGGCTTAATCTTCTTGACTTGATTGCACAATGGTTCCTGAATATACTCAGGCAAGGAATTATAGCCTGTGTGGGTGGAAACGATCTAGAAGGTGGAATAAATACAAGCCTTTTTTCCATTTATATAAATAAGTGTGTAATCCCTACACATTAATTTATTAGATTTACCATCTAAAACGATTGTTATGCTATTTAATAAATTATTTGTTACCGTAATTGTATTGATATGCTGGCAAAGCATTTTTGCCCAAAATAAAATCCTGGTAACATCTCCCGATAAAAATATCCAGGCTGGCTTTTGGTTGAGTGGCGATGGAGCGCCCATGTATGAAGTGAGTTATAAGAACAAACCTGTTTTGTTGCCCTCATCCATGGGGTTCGAATTAAAACAAACCATGCTTAATGAAGCCTTGCCCTCTTTACAAAATAAACTGGTAATTGTATCTTCTATTAAAACCGCATCAGATACGCGCTGGAAGCCTGTTTGGGGCGATGTTAAAGAGATCAGGGATAATTACAGCCAGCTCCGGGTAAACCTTTCGCAAAAAGGAGATAAGGCAATTCAGTTCAATATCATCTTTAAAGTATTTGATGATGGTGTTGGGTTCCGCTACGAATTTCCACAGCAACCAAACCTTACTCATTTTATAGTTGCAGAAGAAAAAACAGCGTTTCATTTAACCGACGATCATAAGGCTTTCTGGATTCCCGGCGATTTTGACAGCAATGAATTTAATCCCAATGTTACTTCTTTAAGCGAGGTAAATGCAGAAGATCCAAAGTATGCTGCAAATATTTTTGCTCACCAGTTCTTTGATAAGAACTCGGTGCAAACTCCGCTGATGTTAAAAACAAAAGAAGGTTTGTACATCAACATACATGAAGCCGCTTTGGTAAATTATCCTGCTATGAACCTGGTAATTGATAAATCTAATTATAATTTAACCTCGTTTTTGGTGCCCGATGCATTGGGTAATAAAGCTTATTTACAGGCACCTGCAAAAACGCCCTGGCGCACCATAATTGTTTCAGATAAGGCGACAGATATACTGGCATCGCATACCATTCTAAACCTTAATGACCCTTCAGTAATTAAAGATCCATCCTGGATAAAACCAACAAAATATGTAGGTGTTTGGTGGGAGATGCATGTGGGAAAGGCTACCTGGGATTATGCCGGCAGCCAGAATGCAACCAGTTTTGATGCAACGGGCCTTAAGCCAACAGGCAAACACGGAGCCAATACGGCCAATGTAAAACGTTATATTGACTTTGCTGCAAAAAACGGTTTCAGCGGTGTGCTTGTAGAAGGATGGAATACAGGTTGGGAAGACTGGTTTGGACAGTACAAAGAAAATGTTTTTGATTTTATAACGCCCTATCCTGATTTTGATGTGAAGGAGTTGCATAAATATGCAGCTTCAAAAAAAGTAAAACTCATTATGCACCATGAGACCTCTGCATCAGTTACCAATTACGAAAGGCAGATGGATACCGCTTACCGGTTTATGAAGGCGAATGGCTACGATGCAGTAAAGACGGGTTATGTAGGCCATATAATCCCCCGGGGCGAGCACCACGACGGGCAATGGATGGTTAATCATTATTTGAGGGTTGCAAAAAAAACTGCTGAATATAAAATTATGCTTGATGCACATGAACCTGTACGCCCCACAGGATTAAGCCGTACTTACCCCAACTGGCTTGCCTGCGAAGCTGCACGAGGCATGGAGTTTAATGCATGGAGCGAAGGCAACAGGCCGGAGCATGATGTGATCTTACCTTTCACCCGTTTTATGGGCGGGCCCATGGATTATACTCCCGGTATCTTTCAGCTTGAATTAAATTACTGGGATAAAAATAAAAAAGAAACCATACATACCACGCTGGCAAAGCAATTGGCACTGTATGTTACTATATGCAGCCCTTTACAAATGGCAGCCGATTTGCCGGAAAGCTATGAAAAGAAAATGGATGCTTTTCAGTTTATAAAAGATGTGGCAGTTGATTGGGACGATAGTAAATACCTGGAAGCTGAACCCGGCGATTATATTACCGTGGCACGTAAAGCAAAGGGAACCAACAACTGGTTTCTGGGCGCTATTACAGATGAAAATGCAAGAACGGCCACAGCCGATTTAAGTTTTTTAGATGCAGGCAAAAAATATACAGCAATTATTTATGCAGATGCTGAAGGAACAAGCTACCTTATCAATCCTTCAGGATATAAAATAACCAAACAGGTGGTTGATAATAAAACCGTATTGAGTTTAAAACTGGCAGCGGGCGGGGGAACAGCAATTAGTTTAATGCCGGTAAAATAGTTGGCAGGCCACTACAAATGGTCTTAACCAAAGCAGAAGATTAAATTTGGAAAAGATATTAATATTGCTGGGTACTAATTGTGGCCAGGCAACTGAAATTAGTCATCATATCCCGCAAAGGTAATTGGCTGCCTGCGGTATGCATTAACCTTACGATTATATTGTACGGCTGGTATCCATTTTGGACTGCTTTGTATAATCTCCAATGCAATGGCATCAATTTCTTTAATGCCCGTTTTTTCAAGTTTAGCATCCGAAATGTTGCCGTCTTTGGTTACAACAAACCTTACCATCACCGTGTACCTTTCCTTTGGCTTTAAAATTTTTGCGTAAATAGCCATCTTGTCAGTCAGTTTTTTAATTAGATATTTTCTCCATCCATCATCACCCCCACGAAAGTTTGCTTCTCTCTCATAAACACAATCTTTTTTTTGTATTCCCCCGGCTTCAGTAAAACAGGTATAAGTTTTCACCGAATCCATCTCATAAGTTACCTCAATACTTTTCTGATTTTTTACTTCCCGGTAATAATATAACCACGGCCCATTTTTATCCCCTGAGGTATAATTACCTTCATCTTTTTTTGCGCCATCTTCATAAAACGTAAAACTTGTTCCATTGCCATTTTCGTCCAGTATGGTGGAGTCGCTTATTGTGCCCTTGGTATGCCAACCTATATTCCGGCCAATCATTTTTCCTTTTTTGTAATGATTAACAGCACTTGGTTTTCCCAGCTCGTTCCAGTCGTTCCATTCTCCTTCTTTTAAATTGTTTATATAATTTCCTTCACTTTTTTTTGCGCCATTTTTGTAATAGTAAATAAATGTTCCCTCCTTTATTTGCCCCTTTGCATCTTTGCATTTGCCAACAGATGCAATGATGCCTTCTACAGTATCGTTATAATAGATTTTTCTGAGCCAGTAAGGATTGGCGGTTGTGTCTTTCCTGTAAAGGTCCATATAAAAAGGCGAGTAGTTACTGCGTGATGGCTTTTCTTCAAAGTCAACATATTGCTGCTTTATAATTTCAAAATATTGGGCAAATATTGTAACCGTAGATAAGTTGAACAAAATAAAAAAGCAGCTTTTTTTTAGGAGCATAACAGCAGGGTTGATTTACAGGCAATAGAGTAATTGTACAAATATAAAACCTGCTGTAATGTTAATTGAAATTTTTGAAATAGTAAAAGACGAAGACTTCTAATTTTTATTTTACTTTTAAAAGGGCGGGATTATTTTATCCTCCCGAATACGTCCTGCCATCCCTCACCACTTTCTTTTTGCCTTTATTTTTCTTTTCCCATTCTACCATTTCCGGTGTTTTTTCTACTTCTTTCTTTTTCTCTACAGTGGCTGCTGCTGTTTTTGTATTACTTCCGGGTTTTTCTAAAAGGCCACGATCATATTTTTCAGACTTTACCAGGCGCCCGGTGCCAGGATCAAAATATCTCCACTCACCATGTTTTACACTGTAGGTTGCTGCTTTTACAATTTTGTAATCAATAATTTCATTACTGCCCGTTCCGTAAACAGCAACAGTATCAAAAGGCGCATCAGGATTATAAGCCCGCCATGATTCTTCCCTAATGAGATC
>JANNYY010000043.1:0-1714 GCA_031410355.1 Chitinophagaceae bacterium
AAATTCGTACTGCAACCAGAAATAAATTCCCGCAATTCCTATCAGTGTAAACAATAAATAGATAGCAGCACGAAAAATCATCCTGGTGGTAACAGCCAGTAACGCACTCACTAAAGTAAGCGCTGCCAGTAAATAAAATATGATCGTTGATCCGCTCATTATTCTATGCCTTCCCTGATTTTTGAACCCGGTTTATTTAAAATTTTTGTCAGTTCACTTCTGTCGAAAACACTGTGCTCAAATGTTTGCGCCATTTTTATTGCATCTGTCGGGCAGGCAATGATACACAGGTTGCACATGGTACACAGCTCCAGGTGATACACAAATTTGTCCAGCGCTTTTTTCTTCTTGCCTTCGGGAGTAATATCAAATTGCGTAACTATTTTAATGGTTGCATTGGGACAGGCAAGTTCACATGCAGTACAGCCGGTACAGGCGTGTTCATTGTTCTCATCATGTATCAACACCACTTCACCTTTAAATCTTTCAGGCAGTATTAATGTATCCCGGTTATCTGGATATTCCTGTGTGATGATCTCTTTGTGATGGGTAAAATAATAACCGGTGCGGCGCATGCCGATGAGGAGTGATTTAACTGCTCCAAAAACTTCTTTTATGTATTTTATCATATTCATTTTGACCTCACCCTCGTTCCCTCTCCGAAAGAGAGGGAGGCCGGACATTTAATCTTTAATAACATTTGTAATTAAGCATTTCAACATTTATTTTCTTTTCAGCAATAACCAGTTTTTTTAAAACCTTATAATCACCGCTTCTGTCTTCCAGTTCCCTCTCCTTTGGAGTTCCTTGCAAAGGAACGAGCGATAGCTCTTGGGGTGAGGTCTTAAAAATGCCACCCCAAAATTGCAATGGCCGTTACCAATAATAAATTAAACATGCTTATCGGCAATAAATATTTCCACTCCAGGTTTAATAACTGGTCAATACGCAATCGTGGAAATGTCCAACGGAACCACATGATAACAAAAATTAAAAAAAAGGTTTTTCCAAAAAACCAGATACTGGATGGAATATAATCCATTACATGATTAAATGCTTCCCAGTGGCCGATGTGAAAAGGCATCCATCCACCTAAAAACAATATAGCACCAAGTGCACACACAATAAATACATTTATATATTCAGCCAAAAAGAACAAAGCGAATTTCATTCCTGAATATTCTGTATGAAATCCGGCGGTTAATTCTGACTCCGCTTCTGCAAGGTCAAAGGGTGCCCGGTTAGTTTCTGCTGTTACGGCAATAATAAAGATCACAAATGAAATAATTACCGGGATATGTCCTTTAAATATCCACCAGCCATTTGCCTGTGCATTGATGATGTCGGTAATATTTAAACTACCGGTTAATACAACAATAGTTAGAATGGATAAGCCCGCTGATAATTCATAACTCACAATTTGAGCACCGCTGCGCATGGCACCCATTAATGAATATTTATTATTGCTGGCCCAGCCTGCCATTAAAATACTGATGACCATGATGGATGAAACTGCCGATACATACAGCACCCCGATATTAAGATCCCACAATTGAAAATCTTTTGCAAATGCAATTGGCGCCATCAGCAACATGGCA
The DNA here is from genome assembly GCA_031410355.1 of Chitinophagaceae bacterium. Lineage (GTDB taxonomy): Bacteria > Bacteroidota > Bacteroidia > Chitinophagales > Chitinophagaceae > Ferruginibacter. The sequence goes on from JANNYY010000043.1 coordinate 1,599, forward strand.
ACAATCATAGCAATAAAGGGAGCAAGATTAAATAAAAATTATCGGCCCCATCAGGTGTCAGCCCTTCCTTCACCAGCAACTTTAGGGTATCGGCCAAAGATTGCAACATACCTTTG
>JANNYY010000044.1:0-2444 GCA_031410355.1 Chitinophagaceae bacterium
ACTTCCGCCTGGTTTAAATTTAAGGAGGGCAGATTGGGCCGGTGTTAGTACCTGGTTTACTACCACGGGTACTCCATACAAGTAAATGGTACATTGGGTTGCAGGTGGCAGGGTAAGTAAAGTATAACTTATAATGCTGCCGTTATCTGTTGCCTGCAAAGGACAAACCGGTGTAAGATCTGCATCTGTATAAACCGGGGTGCATATAAATGTATTTGTCTGCGGAGGCGGATTTACCGGGATTGTATAAATAGCCGGTGTTGCATCTCTCAATGCTGTATTATCTGTAACTGTGTATAAAAAAGTTGTGCTGCCACCAAATCCATCAACGGGGTCAAACTTTACCGATTTCATTTGCGTATTGGTAAGCACAAGTTCTCCGCCAGGCAAAGAAGCTATAGCAATATCAGCCGTTGCGGGATTATTGTCATGATCATAAAATAAAATTCCTTGTGCAGGTAGTGATTTAATAACATAATTAATAACGTATCCGTCAGAATCAGTTCCCACAAAAGGCATAGCTGAGGTTATGGGTTGTGCAGTGGTGCCTGCAGGATTGGTGATCATAAGGCTTGTACGGTTCTGCGCAACAGGCGGAATAGGACAAATATTATTGATATCAACAGTTTGATAATATTCCCGTCCACATCCATCAGTGATTGTTACCATGATGGTACAGTTACTGCATGATGAAAATGTACCTGCAGTATAATTGGTAGTTGTAGAAAAAGGATCGCTGAACACGCCACCGCATGTAGCAGTCCAATGGTATGTATAGTTTGCCGTATTTAAACCAACGGGTAAAGTTAAACTATAGGTATAAGTACCATTTGGAACTATAGAGATAGGCCCGGTTACTGTACCAACAATTTCTTTATCGGCAACACACAAAAATGAGAAATTGAAAAAAGCACGTTGTGCCGCTACCGCTGCCGCATTGTTTTTATCAAAATTATGACCCGCCTGGAACATTACTTTACCAAGGGCTGTATCACCAAATGCACGTCCATAAGCTATGATGGCGGCTTCACCAGGCGAAAGAGAGGGAACATCTGTATTATTCGGATCCCATACTGAAACATGGGTACCTGATCTCCACGCCCCGCCTATTTTAGGCAGATAAACCTTTTCGGAACCATTATCCATTGCTGCATCGGCCGTACCCATAAACTGCATTTCAGGATCTGTGGGGTAACGATAGCTATAAGGAGTATTAGGATTACCATGGTCATTAAAATTAACCAGGCCGGTTGTTGTTAAAAAATTCATTTGCTTAGTTGAATCCAGCGGATTAACCAGGCTTTCAATAACACTGCCTGCATGGCAACCATACCATAACCATCCACGGGTATTCCTGTTCCAGGTTAGCAAATTATTATGCGTGGCCCAGGTTGGGTCGGCATGTGGCATAATAAAAAGATCATCGCAGTCATTTAATTGGTCGGGATCTTTTTTCGGGTATTCTAATGTGGGAATACCGGCATTATCAAGATAATTCAATGCAATATTACCATTCTGGAAATCAAAGGTCCAGCGTGGTGTGTATTTTATGGTATGGGTTACATCAGCATTAAAAGCACTGGTTGTGGTAACCCCTACTACGCCCAGGCTTTGCCAGTAAGCTATACGGGCATCTACCGCTGCTGTTCGGTATTTTTGAAGCAGGATAAAAGTTCCCCCCTTAAAATTTGTACCGTTATAGGTAAAGTCAGTACCATCTTTTACTTTGGACTGGTTGATCACCCATTTTACCTGTACCTTATAATTTTTTATAAGGTCGTACACCAATCCCCATGGCTTTAAACCATTGGCATAAGTTTGAGGCACAACTCCCATATTGATAATAAATGAACCGGAAGGTATTGGTTCATTGGCAGCCAATAGACTGCTGGATGTGGTTAAGAGAGCAAATAGTACTACTATTAGCTTCCTTGTGGGTAAAGCTGTTTTCATAATTAGAGGTATGTATAATTCTATAGGATGACGGTAGATCCAATGAAAAAAACCAGAATTATTGATACTAACGTGGTTTTTACAAAAAAAATTGCGCAATACGCAGGCGGGCACCGTAAAATTACTGTCGTGATTTGTCTACAAACCTTGACTATGGCTGTGTTAAGTCAGTTTTTCTTTTTTAAAAATAAATTATAAATAAGTTAACATTTTTTTGAGAATGGGAGAATTCATAAAGAAAAAGTAGAATCAGGTAAAGGCCTGGGGTATATGCCGGAAGGCTTCCGTTTCAAAGCTGGCGAAGACCTGCGGGCTTACAACAAAATCCCTTCGAACAGAGAAACTCACTTATAATATTTAACCTCGAATCTTGGGTGACCCAGTGAAGAAGACAGGAAAAAGGGGACTGTTCAAAACAGCCCCTTTGAATTATTATATTGTAAATCTCCAAGTCCATTCAGTTTCACCAACTTAGCTGTATTTTTATTTTT
>JANNYY010000045.1:0-3266 GCA_031410355.1 Chitinophagaceae bacterium
CTCCAAACGTAACTGCATAAGCACTCATTTGTGTTGTATTGAACCAGATACGCATAGCATATCTTTTTTCGCCCCAAATGTTGATACCACTTACTCCAGGAATGGTTTGCAACCTTTCCAGCAGGTTATTGTTTGCAAATTCTGTTACTTCCAACTGGTTGCGTGTGTTACTTTGCACGGTCATGGAAATGATAGGGTCGGAGCTGGCATCGGCCTTTGATACAACCGGGGGTGCATTCAGGTCGTCGGGTAAAGAACGTGTGGCCTGCGATACTTTATCACGAACATCATTGGCCGCAGCTTCAAGGTCGGAGCCCAGTTCAAACTCAACATTAATATTGCTGCTGCCCTGGCTGCTGGAAGAGGTAATATTTTTTACACCCGCAATACCATTTACCGCTTTTTCCAATGGCTCGGTGATCTGCGATTCGATGATATCTGAATTGGCGCCGGCATAAGAAGTACGCACACTGATATTGGGTGGGTCAATGGCGGGATAATCTCTTATACCCAAAAATTTAAAACCAATTACGCCAAATAAAATGATGATGATACTGAGTACCATCGCCATCACCGGCCGCCTTAAACTGATCTCGGATATATTCACTTACAAAGCGTATTTATGGTTTATTAACTTTATTGATAATTACTTTTGAGCCCTGCTTTGTGGTCAGCAGGCCCGTTATTAAAACCGTATCACCAGCTTTAAGGCCCGAAGTAATTTCTACCATGGAAGAATCCCTGATACCCGTTGTTACTTTTTCCATGTTTGCAATTCCGCTTCTGTAAACAATCACTTCTTTATTCCTGGCTTTGGGAATAACTGCCTGCGAAGGGATCATTAAGGCTGCATCATTTTGTCCCAGTTCAATTTTTACTTTTACAAACGAACCTGCAATGAGTTTGGCATCGGGCTTTGTAACTGTGGCTCTCACCCTCAGGCTTCTTGTATCTGCTGCAATATTATTTTCAGTAGCAATTATTCTTGCAGAATAAATTTCTTCATTATTATCAATGGTAAACTCAACAGGGTTGCCGGGTTTCATACCGCTGCCATATTTTTCAGGAACAGTAAACTCCAGTTTTAGCTGGCTTACTTTGCGTAATGTACTTATTACAGTCGCAGGTGTAATGTAAGCCCCTATACTTATGTTGCGTAATCCCAGCCGTCCGCTGAAAGGCGCTCTCAGCATGGTTCTGCCAATATTGGTTTGTGTAATACTCATATCGGCCTGTATATTATTTACCGAGAGTTTGTAAATTTCATATTCCTGCTGGCTTACACCGTTTATCTTCAGCAGGGATTCATATCTTAACAAAGTTTCCTGTGCAACTTTTAACTGCACCCTTAATTTATTCAATTGTGCCTGCAGGTCGCCGTCGTATAGTTTTACCAACAGGCTGCCCTGGCCCACATTACTGCCTTCGTTAAAATAAATGCCGGTTACCCTGCCCGATACTTCGGGATGCAGTTCGGTTTCTTCAGCCGGTATCAGGCTGCCAGGCATTTCAATGTCCTGTGATAATGTTTTAGCAGTAACGATAAATGCTTCTACTTTGGCCGGTGGCTTATTGGCATTTGGCCCACCTGGTTTCTTTTCATCTTTACCCGGTGATTTGCAGGCAGCGAAAGACAGGAGGATTAAGATTAATAACGGAAAGGCTGGTTTCATTTTGTATATCACCTGTGTGTTGTTTTATTTAGACGCTGTTTAAACATAAATCTGTCGCCTAAGTTCATTAATAATCACCGAAAAGGTTTAAAAAAGGGATTAGCGGGAATTATAGCGGATAAAATCATTTATGATCTGGCTAAAACTTTTACCGTTTGCTTTACCCGGTTGGCCTGGTGAATCAGTTCCTGCTTCTCTTTACTTAATATTGTAATATGGCCCATTTTTCGGCCCGGCTTAGTTTGTTTTTTGCCATAAATATGCACAAATACATTTTCGATTTGCAGAATTTCAATCAGTCCTTTATAGATGGCTTCGCCAGTAAAACCTTCTTCGCCCAAAAGATTTACAATAGCCGCCGGTAAAATATGTTCGGTACTTCCCAAAGGATAGCCAAGCATTATACGCCATAGCATATCAAACTGTGAGCAGTAATTTGCTTCAATGGTATGATGGCCGCTGTTATGCACTCTTGGGGCTGTTTCATTTACAAAAACATTGTCGTCAATATCAACAAATAATTCTACTGCAAAAATGCCGGGGCTTTTTAAATCTTTAACTACTTTTAAAGCAATAGCTTCTACCTTCCACAAAACTTTGTCAGCAATATCTGCCGGGCTTATCTGGTATTCCAGTACATTAAGCCGGTTATCAAATACCATATCAACGGAAGGGTACACAGCATTCTCACCATTATCAGCTACCGCAATAATTACCGCAATTTCTTTTTTAATGGCAACTAATTTTTCTAAAACAGCAGGTGCATCAAATCCTTTTTCAAGGTCATCCCTGGTTTTTAGTAATTCAACTCCGCGTCCGTCATACCCGCCCATGGCCAGTTTATGTGCGGCCGGTAAAAAACCGGTATGCTGGTTTAATTCTGATTTATTTTGCGTGATAATAAATTCACTGGAAGGAATTTCATGTTCTTTGTAAAACTGTTTTTGAAGGATTTTATTTTTGATGATTTTTAATGCTGATGGTTTTGGATAAATGCGTACGCCTTCATTTTCTAATTTTTCCAGGGCACCTTCATTCACTGCTTCAATTTCAATGGTTAAGGCATCAAGACCTTTTCCAAAATTATAGACATCGTCAAAATTTTGGATGTTGCCTCTTGTAAAATGATGGCAAAGATGAGCAGCCGGGCAGTTTTCATCATTTTCCATTACAAATGTTTCTACGGGGTAATTGGCTGCGGCCTGTAAAAGCATTCTGCCTAATTGACCTCCACCTAAAATGCCAGCTTTAACCATGAAGCAAATATAGAATCTAAGAGCCGAACTGGTATAAGTTTCATTATCTTTGTTTTAAGAAATGATACCTGATTATCCACATAAACTTTTTACAGATAAGCGCAACAACTATTCCCTGTTGATGTTGACGCTTGCTATGGATTCGGCAAATTAATTTGATTTATCTCCCGCAGATATCGCAGATGTCGCAGAGGAGAAAGCCCGGTCTGCGCAATCAGCGAAATCTGCGGGCCATTTTTCTTCACTTCAAATTAATTACAATGCAAACAACAACCATACAACAACCTTCTGTAACAAATAAAAGCATAACCGATTTTCTGCCATTACATGGCACCGA
>JANNYY010000046.1:0-4735 GCA_031410355.1 Chitinophagaceae bacterium
CAATATTGTTTCATCAGAAAAACCTTTGAAGATCAGGGTATTTGCCGAAAATGGCCACCTGCTTGTAAGCAATAACCTGCAGGTAAAAAACCAGCAGGTAGAATCAACAGGTATTGGGCTTGATAATATACGCAACCGCTATAAATTGTTAAGCAATGATGAAGTGAAAGTAGATGAAAGTGGTGATAGCTTTACAGTTTCTATACCACTTATAGCCAATTAATATGAAGGTAATAATTATAGAAGATGAAGCGCCTGCAGCCAACCGGCTAACTAAATTATTGCATACCATCAGTGCTGATATTGAAGTTGTAAAGCGGCTTGATAGTGTATCATCGGCTGTACAATATTTAAAAAATGAACAACCTGCCGACCTTATCTTTATGGATATACAATTAGCCGATGGTTTAAGTTTTGATATTTTTCCGGAAGTGCAAATAAAGACACCGGTAATTTTTACCACCGCATTTGACCAGTACACTTTAAAAGCTTTTAAGGTTAATAGTATTGATTATCTTTTAAAACCAATTGACGAACAGGAATTGCATCGTGCAGTTTTAAAATACAGGGAATTGTATTTTAAAAAAGAGCATGATTTTTCTGAAAAGTTTTTTAAACTGGTTCAGGATATGAACACGGGCAAATATAAAGAGCGCCTGCTTATTAAAAGAGGACAGCAACTGAGTTACCTGAAAACAGAAGCCACTGCTTTTTGTTATGCCGATGGTAAATTATGTTATGCGGTAGATTTTAGCAACAACAAATACCTGCTTGAAATTAATTTGTCGCAATTGGAAGAACAATTGCAGCCCAATAAATTTTACCGCATCAACCGCCATTTGCTGGTAAATATTGAAGCCATAAAAAAAGTTCATACCTGGCTGGGCGGAAGATTAAAATTAGAACTGGCACCTGCAACAACTGCTGAAACAGTGGTAAGCCGCGAAAGGGTAAATAGTTTTAAAGACTGGCTGGGGCAGTAAATTAACGTTTTGCGGACTTGATTTATTTAGCCTCCGAGAGGCGGGATGTCAGTAGAAAATTCGATTTTATAATGATTCCAGAGCTCCATCGGAGCGAAATATAAAACATATCGCTGCTATGGAGCTAAAATCTTGCGATTTATTTTATTTTCTACTAACATTCCGGCCCTCTGGGCCTTTTAGAAATCAATTACAAAGTTCTCCGGCAACTTTACCACCACCGTCAACAGGCAGGCCGCCTATCACTTTTTCTTTTATTGCCACATTGATAAAGCTTACCCGGCGGTTTTCTGCTTTGCCCTGGGGCGTGGTGTTATCTGCAACAGGCTTGGTATCCCCAAAGCCAACCGCTACCAATCGTTTGCAATCTACACCCATGGCAATTAACTTTTTACAAACCGTCAATGCCCTTTTTTCGCTGAGATTTTGATTATAATCTGCATCATTGTTGTTATCCATATGACCCTCCACCCTTAACAAGGTTATGTAGGATTTTTCCGTTAGATATTGTTTGATGATTTGGAGTGCAGCAGCACTTTCCGGTTTTAATTTATCGCTACCGGGCTCAAATGTTACCTGTTTGGATATCTTAACTTCGTTGCCTGCGAGTTTATAGTCTTGTGCCTTAATTTGAAATGCGGAAATTATAAGACAAATGCTGATCAATAATCTTTTCATATTTACAATTTTCCCAAATATAAATACAATTAACAGATTACAGCACACTCATCGCAACTGGATTTAGGTTTTTCGCCTACTTTTGAAAAACATGACGTTTTTGAGAATCCCTTTTTACCGGCATTGCATGCTGTGGTTGCCGCTTTTTCTGATCACCTTTTTTTCCTGCAATGAAAAAAAACAAGACAGGCAAATTGAACGTTCTTTTTACTACTGGAAATCTGTTTTAAACTTAACTGATTTTGAAAAGCAACGCCTGGATTCCCTGCAGGTAAAAACCATTTACATTAAATTTTTTGATGTTGATTGGGATGAGGTGGCAAAAGTTCCGGTGCCTGTAGCGAAGCTGCAAGCCACAAGCTTCAAGATTCAAAAAGGCATCCAAATTATTCCAACAGTTTTTATTACCAATGCCTGTATTCAAAAAATTGATTCATCACAGGTTAGTAAGCTGGCTGAAAATATTTATAAACTGATTCTTGAAATTAAACAGTCAAATGGTTTTGACTCAATCCCTGAAATACAAATAGACTGCGACTGGACAGCAGCAACCAAAGACAAATACTTTCGGCTTCTCAGCAACACAAAACTCCAAACCCCAAACACAAAACTTTCCTGCACCATTCGCCTGCACCAGGTAAAATATATGGCCAAAACCGGTGTACCGCCTGTTGACAGGGGCCTGCTCATGTGTTACAATATGGGTAACTTAAAAAACCCCGCTACAAAAAACTCTATTTTAGAAACTGCAGAATTAAAAAAATATATTGGCAATCTTGCTGATTATCCTTTGCCGCTTGATGTTGCTTTTCCGCTGTTTGACTGGAAGGTTTTATACCGCAATAATTATTACACCGGGTTGATACAGCATTTACCGGATGCAGTTTTCAGCAGTGCATTTTCAACCAAAACAGGCAACCGCTACCAGGTTTTAAAAGATACTTTGCTGCAGGGATATGACCTGAAAAAGGGTGATATGATACGTGATGAGCAAAGTGATATTAAAGAAGTGCTTGCTGCGGCCAATGAGATCAGTAAGCATTTAAAAAATACCCGGCTAAGGGTATCACTCTACCATCTGGATTCCCTAATTTTAAGTAAATACGCAACACATGAACTGGAAAGCATTTATAACAGCCTGCATTAGCACAGCCATTGTTTCTTTTCCGCAAAATATTATTGGCTGCGGCCCCGGGGTTGATCCTTATGATTATTATACTTCCTTCTTTCACCAAAACCTGCCGGAATCAAATGCCTACAAGCCTTTTTATTATACCGGTTATAATTTTTTTACGAGACGAGGGAACCGGCCTCTATACCTGCTATATTGGCCGATGAATGGGCTGCGTATTGCGGCGCTCCGGTAAAAACTGCTGATGCAAAAAAACTGGTTAATAAATTTGCATGGAAGGATCTTAACAACCTGTATCTCCACATCGAAAAAAATCAGCTTTTAAAAATACCCGACTCTGTAAAACAAAACAGCATGACGGATTATTTTATCCGCACAAAAGATACCGAAGGCCTGGGTTATATCCTGTATGCCAAACTGGTGGAGCCTTATGTAGTTGGCGGCGAAGGCGATTGGTATACGCCCGAAAGAGACAGTATTAAAATGGCTAAGCTTATAAAAAATGGCCAGCAATTATATAACGTGGCTAAGAAAGATATTTTTAGACAGAAATATGCGTACCAGTTTTTACGCCTTGCTTTATACAGCAGGCGTTATACAGATGTAATTTACTGGTATGATGTGTATGCCGCTAAAACTACTACCGCCAGTGTATTGCAGCCGCTTAGCCTGGCCTTAAAAGCAGGGGCTTTATTCCGTACCGGGCAACAAAAAGAGGCGGCATATTTATTCAGTAAAGCATTTGCTGCAAGCAGTGCGAAAAGAATTTCAAATTATTTGGGATTTAAATGGGCGGTTGATTCAAAAACTGACAAAAGTGAATATTTGGCTTTGTGCAAGAACGATAAGGAAAAAGCAGCCATGCTTGCGCTGTTTGCCATGGGCAGCACCAATAATGATTTGGATAATCTGAAAGAAATTTTCCGGCTTAACCCTGCCAGCGAAGAACTGGAGGTTTTGGTTGTAAGAGAAATTAATAAACTGGAAGAAAAATACCTTACGCCTGCTTTAGAAAATACAAAAGGCGGCAAAGCATTTTATTATACCTGGACGGAAGCGAACACCGACAGTATTATGACTGATGCTGAAAAAGAAGTAAAAGGTTTGGCAGTTTTTTTACACGATGCCGGCCAATCAAAAGCTGTAAAAAATGCAGGGCTTTTTGAAACCGCCGCAGGTTATGCGGCTTACATGATAAAAGATTATACCACAGGAAAAAAATATTTGGCGGCGGCTGGTAAAATGTCCCTTACCAAAAAAGTAAAAGACCAATGGGCTTTAACCAACCTGCTCATCACTATAAATGAAAAAGATAAAATTGATGCGGCTTTTGAAGAACAGATACTGCCATCATTACAATGGCTGGAAGAAAGAGCGAGGACTGAAAAGCCTGTGGAGGTAGATTACTGGCAGGTGCAGCAGTGGCGCAGCATTTACCGAAACCTGATGAGTGAGCTAATGGCAAAGCGTTATCATGAGCAGGGCGACCTGGCCAAAGAAACATTATGCATTGGCGCTGCCGACCATATCATGAAAGGGAAAGTAAATGAATACGAAGATCATACCACATTAAACGGAATTAATTTTTTAAGAAATAGTCTGGCGAGCAAAGATGTTGAAAAACTATATGCCTTGCTTGATGGTAAGCAACCCAACAAATTTGAAACCTATCTTTTCAGTCATAATTCGATTACTAAAAAAGAAGTGATAGATTTTGCCGGCACTTCTTACTTAAGAGAAAATGATTACGCCAGTGCCATTACCTGGTTTAAAAGATCAACCGATAAAAAAGTGCTGAATAAAAATCCTTTCATTGACCTGTTATACGATAGAGAAGAACAGTTACCGGCTGAAAAAAAATTCAGCATAACCAAACTTGCATTTACACAGCAAATGCAAAAGCTAGAACAAGATGTAAAACAACCGGCTTTAGCCGCCAAGG
>JANNYY010000047.1:0-7706 GCA_031410355.1 Chitinophagaceae bacterium
AATATTAAATACAATGGCAAATGGGTTTATACATCACTAACAGCAGGTGCAGCGGGCACTTATACCTGGTAAATAAATTAAAAAAACAGTTTATGAAAAAAATGAGTTTTGTTTTTATGGCGGTTGTTTTATTTTCCTGTACAGGTAATAAGGATAATAAAAATGCTGAAGCCGGAACGCCTTTTTCAACAGCAGGAAAAAAAGTATTCGTTTACACAACAGCCGACAGCAGCAGCTTCCGCCTGTCAGCAACCGACACACTGGACTTTAAAGATAAAGGCCAGCCTTTCGAAAATGAGGTGACTGTTTTTGTTGATCCTTCAAAAACATTTCAAACCTACCTGGGCATCGGCGCAGCATTAACAGATGCCGCTGCCGAAACATTTTATAAGCTGCCAAAAGATAAACAGCAGGAAATGATGACTGCTTATTTCAGCACTGATAAAGGAATTGGTTACACAGTGGGAAGAACAAACATCAACAGTTGCGATTTCAGCAGCGATATGTACACATATGTTACCGAAGGAGATAAAGAATTGAAGTCGTTCAATATTGAACATGACAGAAAATATAAGATACCATTTATTAAAGAAGCCATGGCTGCTGCAGGTGGCAAGCTGAATTTATTTGCAAGCCCCTGGAGTCCGCCGGCTTTTATGAAAGACAATAATGATGTACTGCACGGCGGTAAACTGAAAGCTGATTTTCGTGATAGCTGGGCCATGTACTATACTAAATTTATAAAGGAGTATGAAAAAGCCGGCGTGCCGGTTTGGGGCATCACGGTGCAAAATGAACCCATGGCAACACAGCGTTGGGAAAGTTGTTTATACACCGGTGAAGAAGAACGGGATTTTTTAAGAGACCACCTGGGCCCAACGATGGTAAAAGAAGGATTGAAAGATAAAAAGATCATTGTGTGGGATCATAACAGGGATTTGATTTACCAGCGTGCGCAGACATATTTCGATGATCCCGAAGCTGCTAAATATATCTGGGGCATTGGTTTTCACTGGTACGAACCCTGGAGTGGGGGAACACCCATGTTTGATAATTTACAAAGGGTGTATGAAGCGTACCCGGATAAAAATCTCTTTTTTACAGAAGGTTGCGCCGAAAGTTTTGACTCAACAAAATATTACAGTTGGGCGCTTGGTGAAAAATATGCACGCAATATGATCGCTGATTTTAATAACGGCATGGTGGGCTTTACGGACTGGAATATCCTGTTAGATGAAACCGGCGGTCCCAATCACGTAGGCAATTTTTGTTTTGCACCAGTGCATGGAGATACAAAGACCGGGCAGCTCATTTACACCAACGCTTATTATTATATCGGGCATTTTTCAAAATTCATAAAAGCAGGCGCTAAAAGAATTATCAGCAGCAGCAGCCGAAGCCAATTGCTTACCACAGCATTTAAAAATGAAGATGGAAAGATAGTGGTGATAGTAATGAATCAAAGTGGCATTAAAACGCCGTTCAATTTATGGATCAATGGAAAGGCTGCAGCATGTAATGCTCCGGCTCATTCTATATCAACACTTATTTTTTAAAAAGTAATTATGCGATTTATAAAAACAGCAACAGTTATATCAGCATCCGTATTTTTTTTATTGGGATGCGGTAAAGGAGACAGTGGCGGAGGCGTAACACCTGCACCTTTGCCGCCAACACCCATTGCATTATCTGTTGCAAAGATTGACAATGTAACTGCTTTAACCGGCTTCATTAATTACAATATCCGGTTAAGCCCTGTTATCCGTCTTTCTTTTAATAATGTAGTTGACCGTTCATCAGCAGGATCAATTACGCTTAGAGAAAACGGAAGTATTGGCGTTGGAGCAGGAGTTAATTATGAGAATGGTGACAGTACCGTTGTTCTCAATCCATCAGCCGCATTAAAAGCTTTAACCCGCTACACGGTTGATGCAACAACCACTTTAAAATCAATTAAAGGTGGCGCATTGTCAACGGCATTCAGCATCAGCCTTATTACACAAATAGATTCAACCGATAAGTTTCCTGTAATAACCGACAATGCATTGCTTGATTTAGTACAACAAAAAACCTTTACATACTTTTGGGATTATGGTCACCCGGTGAGTGGTCTGGCCAGGGAACGCAGCAATGCAACACCTGAAACAGTTACAACCGGCGGTTCAGGCTTCGGCATTATGGCAATACCCGTTGGCATTAATAGAAACTTTATAACAAGAGCGCAAGGTTTAGCAAAAACGCAAACCATTGTTTCTTTTTTAAAGAATACAGCCCAAAAATTCCACGGTGCATTTCCACATTGGATGAACGGCACAACAGGCGTTGTAATTCCCTTCAGTACAAAGGATGACGGGGCCGACCTGGTGGAAACATCTTACTTAATGGCCGGGTTGTTGACAGCGAGACAATATTTTAATGGTGCAGATCCGGCAGAAACTGCGCTGCGTACTGATATCAATACATTATGGAATGGAGTAGAATGGAACTGGTTTCGCCAGGGCGGGCAAAATGTTTTGTATTGGCATTGGAGTCCTGCTTATGCCTGGCAAATGAATGTGAAGATAAGTGGTTGGAATGAGTGTTTGATAACATACATACTTGCAGCTTCGTCAACCACATTTGGTATTCCGCAGGTTGTATATAAAGAAGGCTATGCAAGGTTGGGTGCCATGCAAAACGGAAATACTTATTATGGTTATCAATTGCCATTGGGTGCAGCCAACGGCGGGCCTTTATTCTTTTCACATTATTCTTTCCTGGGCATTAATCCAACGGGGTTAAGTGATATGTATGCAAACTATCAAACACAAACAACCAACCATACCAAAATAAATTACGAGTATTGTAAGGCAAACCCACTGGGGTATTTTGGTTACAGCAATTTGTGCTGGGGTTTAACAGCCAGTGATGTGCCCGGTGGTTATAATGCCAACCAGCCCAACAATGATATCGGCGTCATCTCGCCAACGGCGGCCATTTCATCTTTCCCTTACTCACCAACCGAAAGTATGAATGCGCTCAAATTCTTTTATTATAAACTGGGCGATAAAGTATGGAAGCAATATGGTTTTGTAGATGCTCTCTCTTTAAAAGACCTCTGGTATGCCGATTCTTTTTTAGCCATTGACCAGGGACCGGAAATCATAATGATTGAAAATTACAGAAGCGGATTGATCTGGAATTTATTAACCAGTTGCCCCGAAGTAAAGAATGGAATGAAGAATGTGTTGGGTTTTACAGCTCCATATTTATAAAATTTTTGTTTGCTAATAATGAAAAAAAAATCGGCTGTTTTTTTTGCTTTCATTTTATTGTTGATTGCCTGTAAGCACGGGCAAAAATCAACAGTATATAAAATTGAAGAGAAGCAAACGGTATCGCTTGCCGATGCAGACACGGCTTTATTTCGCCAGGTGCAGCAACAAACCTTCCAATATTTTTGGGATGGTGCAGAGCCGGTGAGTGGTATGGGCCGGGAAAGGATTCACGCAGATAATATTTATCCTGATAAAGACCAGCAGGTTGTAACTACCGGTGGCAGCGGCTTTGGTGTAATGGCCATACTGGTTGGCATTGAAAGAGGTTTTGTAACTAAAGTAGCAGGAAGAAAGCAACTGGAGAAGATCGTGCATTTTTTAGAAACGGCCAACCGGTTTCATGGTGCATGGCCGCATTGGTTTAATGGAGAAACAGGCAGGGTTGTTCCCTTTGGAAAAGTTGATAATGGCGGCGACCTGGTAGAAACTTCCTTTATGACGCAGGCCCTGCTTTGTGTAAGGCAGTATTATCAACATGGCAATGCCGAAGAAAAAGCATTGGCAGCCAGGGTTGATAAATTGTGGAAGGAAGTTGAGTTTGATTGGTTCCGAAACAGAAAAAATGTTTTGTACTGGCACTGGAGTCCTGAATATGCGTGGAAGATGAATTTTCCGGTGCATGGATATAATGAATGCCTGATCATGTATGTGCTGGCTGCATCATCGCCCACACATGGCGTGCCAGCGGAAGTGTATCATGAGGGCTGGGCTGAGAACGGTAAGATCAATGATGTAAATAAACCGGATGGCATTGCAGCAACCTATCCTTATAAACTACAAATGAAACACCAGGGCGACGCCTGGAATGGTGGTCCTTTATTCTGGGCGCATTATTCTTATTTAGGATTAGACCCTCATGGATTAAAAGATAAATATGCCGATTACTGGAAAGAGAATACCACACAGGCGCTGATAAATTACCAGTGGTGTGTTGACAATCCAAATAAATTTAAGGGTTATGGTGCTGATAGCTGGGGATTAACATCGAGTTATTCTGTTAAAGGATATGCAGGCCATGCACCAACTATCGAAAGAGATCTTGGCGTAATATCTCCTACAGCAGCGCTCTCATCTTTTCCATATACGCCACAACAATCAATGGCCGCTATGAAGCATTGGTATAACGACATGAAGCCTAAGCTTTGGGGGCCTTATGGTTTTTATGATGGATTCAGTGAACAGGAGAACTGGTACCTGCCACGTTATCTCGCTATTGACCAGGGACCGATAGTTGTGATGATGGAAAATTATCGTAGCGGTTTATTGTGGAAATTATTTATGAGCTGCCGGGAAGTAAAAGCAGGATTAAAGAAACTGGGATTTGAAAGTCCCTGGTTTAAAAAATAGAAGATCAAATAATTTTTTATTGGCACCAACAATGATAAAATAAAACATCTTTTCATGAAGATAAAATATGTGTTTTTCTGCTGCCTCCTGTTCTGTATCAAAGTAGCAGCACAGCAAAAAACTTATTGCAACCCCATCAACATTGATTATGGTTATACACCAATCCCCAATTTTTCGCAATGGGGAAAACACCGTGCCACGGCCGACCCTGTTATTGTAAATTATAAAGGCGATTTTTATTTATTTAGTACAAACCAATGGGGATACTGGTGGAGCAGCGATATGCTCAACTGGAATTATATTTCCAAAAAATTCCTTCGTCCCTGGAACGAAGGCTATGATGAACTCTGCGCCCCGGCAGTTGGTATTATTGGCGATACGATGATCGTTTTTGGATCTACCTATACCAGCAAGTTTACATTATGGATGAGTACAAATCCTAAAGGCAATGACTGGAAACCATTAGTTGATTCTTTTGACATTGGCGGCTGGGACCCGGCATTTTTTACAGATGATGACGGCAGGCTGTACATGTATAACGGCAGTAGCAATGTATATCCCATATACGGGGTGGAACTTGACAGGAAAACTTTTAACCCGCTGGGCACACGTAAGGAAATGTATATGCTGCAAAGCTGGCGTTACGGCTGGCAACGTTTTGGTGAACTCATGGATAATACTTTCCTGGATCCATTTATAGAGGGATCCTGGATGACAAAACATAATGGCAAATATTATTTGCAATATGGTGCACCGGGCACCGAGTTTAGCGGCTATGCTGATGGGGTGGTGGTGGGCGATAACCCGCTTGGGGGCTTTACCCCGCAATCAGATCCGCTAAGTATAAAGGTTGGCGGTTTTTCAAGAGGGGCTGGGCATGGCTCTACTTTTAAAGATAACCAGAATAATTACTGGCATGTATCAACAAGTATTATTTGTGTAAAAAATACGTTTGAAAGAAGAATAGGAATATGGCCTGCCGGTTTTGATAAGGATGATGTGATGTGGTGCAATACCGCTTTTGGCGATTATCCGCATTACCTCCCCAACCCCTCCAAAGGAGGGGCTTTGAAAGACCCTGCCAATTCTGAAAGTCCCTTAAAACAATCAGGCTCCGGGATTCCCCCCCTGGGGGGCGGGGGGGCTGGCTGGATGTTACTGAATTACAAAAAGCCGGTTACGGTTTCCTCAACATTGGGCGCTTATTCTGCAAATAATAGTAATGACGAAAGTATAAAAACATATTGGAGTGCCACAACAGCAAATAGCGGTGAGTGGATCCAAAGCGATCTTGGAAATCTTTCAACTGTAAATGCTATTCAAATTAATTACGCCGACCAGGATGCTGACTTCCTGGGTAAGTCTGCAGGTGTTTATCATCAATACAAATTATATTATTCGGCAGACGGAAAAAAATGGAATGTATTGATTGATAAAAGCAACAATAAAACAGATGTGCCGCATGATTATGTGGAACTGGAAACACCCGTGCAGGCAAGGTTTATCAAGCTGGAAAACATACACATGCCTACCGGAAAATTCGCGATAAGCGGTTTACGGGTTTTTGGCAATGGCAATGGAGCAAAACCATCGGCAGTAGAAAATTTTATTGTATTAAGAACTGAAAAAGACAAACGTAGCGCTTATATAAAATGGAAGCCTGTTGATAATGCTTTTGCTTATAATATTTATTACGGCACAGCGCCGGATAAATTGTACACCTGCATCATGGTGCATGATAATAACGAATATTGGTTTAAGGCAATGGATTTGCAAAAGGCATATTATTTTTCTATTGAAGCCATTAATGAAAATGGAGTAAGTGAAAAAACTAAAACCATAAAAGCAGAATAATGATCAAATCTTTTAAAACCATATTTCTTTTTTTTCTCCTGCTGAATGTGGCAGCGGCACAGGGCCAAAAATTTGCTTATTGGAACGATATACAAAAATTTAAACAGCAGGACAGTATTGCTTTTCCCGGAACGGGTAAAATTCTTTTTGTGGGCAGTTCTTCTTTTACAAAATGGACAGATGTACAAAATTATTTTCCCGGTTACCCCATTATTAACCGGGGTTTTGGTGGTTCAACAATTGTTGATGTAATACGATATGAAGGCGATATTATCTTTCCTTATCTACCCAAACAAATAATTATTTACTGTGGTGAAAATGATATAGCCGGTGATACAACTGTTACCGGTAAAATAGTGTTTGAAAGATTTAAACAATTGTACTGGGATATAAGGAAAAACCTGCTGAACGTGCCGGTAGTTTATGTTTCTATGAAACCCAGCCCGAGCAGGTGGAACATGCGGAATAGCACGATGGAAGGGAATAAATTAATTGAAAAATTCCTGAAGAAGAAAAAGAGAAATGGCAGGTTTGTGAATGTGTGGGATGCCATGCTTGGCACCGATGGACAACCTATGCCGGATATTTTTATCCAGGACAGGCTGCACATGAATGCCCAAGGGTATGCCATCTGGCAAAAAATATTGCTTCCTTATCTTATTAAAAATTAAGACAGAAAATGGACAAACATGTTTTACTTTCTGCATCGCAATATTTTTATGCTGTACTATGATCATATTTAAAAATTAAAAAAATAAAACAATATATATGAAACGTTACTTCTTGTTGATGACAGTTGTTATGCTTACACAGTTTGCCATTGCACAAATTGCACCCGATGTAAAAATGAAACCTTTCATTGATGCATTAATGAAGAAAATGACAATCGAAGAAAAGATAGGTCAATTGAATTTACCGGGATCGGGAGATATTGTTACCGGGCAGGCAGGCAATTCGGACATTGCAAAAAAAATAGAGCAAGGAAAAGTAGGCGGCCTGTTCAATATTAAATCTGTTGCAAAGATCAAAGAAGTTCAAAAGCTGGCAGTAGAAAAAAGCCGTTTAAAAATCCCGTTGATGTTTGGCATGGATGTGATACATGGTTATGAAACCGTATTTCCCATTCCACTGGGATTAAGTTGCACCTGGGATATGGCTTTGATAAAACGCAGTGCACAAATTGCAGCA
>JANNYY010000048.1:0-1912 GCA_031410355.1 Chitinophagaceae bacterium
CGTACTAAACAATTAGGCAGAGCCGATTTCAGGAACTCTTTAAAATGTATCCGCTGTGCCGCCTGTTTTAACACCTGCCCGGTTTATCGCCGCAGCGGCGGGCATAGTTATCATACTGCCGTGGCAGGGCCAATCGGTTCAATCCTCACGCCCAACTTAGATATGAAAGCTCATGCCGATCTGCCTTTTGCATCAACCTTGTGCGGCTCCTGCAGTAATGTTTGCCCGGTAAAGATTGATATACATGAACAGCTTTGGAAATGGCGGCAGGTAATTGTTGGAGAAGGATATGCTGCACCTGGAAAAAAAATTGGTATGAAAGGGATGGCTTTTGTTTTAGCAAGGCCTGCACTATACCGTTTTAGCGGAAAGATTGCGAGATGGTTTATGAATGTATTTGCTTTTTTATTCAGGAGTAAAAAATTAAATCCCTGGTACAGGCAAAGAGAAATGCCGGAAGCGCCAAAACAAAGTTTTCACGATTGGTATAAGCAGCATAAAACGAAATGAGTACAAGAGAAAAAATATTAACAGCCATCACCGCCAATAAACCGGCATTGGTTAATTTACCTGCAATAGATCTGCAGCTGGTAACAAATTATGATGACCTGGTTGCTAAGTTCACCACAACATTGGAAAGTATTGGAGGACAGGTTTTGCATTTAAAAGATAGCAGTATGCTTAGTTCTATAATAAATGAAGAAATGCAAACTGGCAAGCTGGTATTAAATGCCATAGATGATTTAACCGGCGAATTAAACAGCAGCCAGGTTGCATCAGCTTTAGAGCCTGTGGATAAAGCTTTTATTAAAGCCGGTATTGGCGTGGCAGAGAATGGAGCCGTATGGGTAAAGGAATCGCAAATGGTAAACAGGTTACTGCCTTTTATTTGCCAGCATTTGGTAATTGTTTTAGAGAAAGAAAATTTAGTTTCAACCATGCACCATGCTTACCAGCAGGTAAATGTTTTTGAAGAAGGTTTCGGCGTATTCATCGCCGGCCCGTCAAAAACCGCAGACATTGAGCAGTCACTGGTTATTGGCGCACATGGTGCAAGAAGCATGACAGTTTACCTGCTTAATAAATAAAATAAAATTGCTTAAATAATTTAACGATGAAAAAAATAATTGCTTTACCCGTCTTATTAATATTTTTATTTTTCAGTCTCCAGTCTGCTGCACAAACCATTTCAAAGCGGCAGGCAAAAAAATGGTTTGCTAAAAAAGAGTGGCTTGGCGGCGCAAAACTTAGTCCGCATCAATCAATAAATA
The DNA here is from genome assembly GCA_031410355.1 of Chitinophagaceae bacterium. GTDB lineage: Bacteria > Bacteroidota > Bacteroidia > Chitinophagales > Chitinophagaceae > Ferruginibacter. Next base: position 1,272 of record JANNYY010000048.1, read on the forward strand.
AGCAGGAACTTGCCCGGCAATATCAACTTAATAAAACTTTTTGGGATAAGGCCTTTGCTTTCCTGCGTGATCATAATCTTGATTCATTACCCAAAGGGAAATATGTGATTGACGGGGATAATGTAACGGCATCTGTTACCGAAGACCCTTCAAAAGATTTTGATAAAACCAATTGGGAATCGCACCGCAAATTTATAGATGTGCAGTGTATCATTTCCGGCGAAGAAAAAATGGGCGTGTGGCCGGTTTCCGAAGCAATGGTAACTAAAGAATATGAAGAAAAAAGAGATGCCGCCAATTACACAGCAGCCGGTAAATTTTATGTTGCCGGGCCGGGTGAGTTTTTTATTTTCTTTCCGGCCGATGCACACCGGCCCAATATTACACCCGGTGGTAATAAAGTGGTAAAGAAAATTGTTATTAAAGTGAGGGTAGCAAACTGATAGATTAAAAATGTTGCTTCGGCATAAAGTATTTAGTTTACAAAATTCCTACAAATAAAAATATAATTGCAAAGATCATCATCATATCATTCAATTTTTTTTAGGCTGATACTGGTATATTCATTCATGTATCACCATTCAGTACAGGCTCAATCAAAAAATACAAAAATAGTTACCGTTGATTCTTTAGGATGGGCA
>JANNYY010000049.1:0-6983 GCA_031410355.1 Chitinophagaceae bacterium
CCTTCAATGCAAAAACTACAGATTGGGCTTTAAGTTACGATGGTCGCAAGAACGAGCCTGTAACCCTCCCAATGAAATTCCCCATGCTGCTTGCACAGGGAGCAGAAGGTATTGCGGTGGGGTTGGCAACAAAGATCCTTCCACATAATTTTTGCGAACTTATTGATGCTTCTATAAAATATTTACGTGGAAAAAAGTTTGAGATACTGCCCGATTTTCAAACCGGCGGTACCATGGATGCCGGTAATTATAACGATGGTGTACGTGGCGGCAAAATAAGGGTGAGGGCAATTATTGAAGAGCAGGATAAAAAAACATTGGTTATAAAAAGTGTTCCGTTTGGCGTTACTACCACGCAGTTGATGGAGAGCATTGTAAAAGCAAACGAGGCGGGAAAAATAAAAGTAAAAAAAGTAACTGATCATACAGCAGCCGATGTGGAAGTAATTATTGAACTGGCGCCGGGCATTTCGCCCGATATTACCATTGATGCCTTGTATGCATTTACCGATTGCGAAGTGAGCATTTCGCCAAATGCCTGTGTAATTGTAAAAAACAAACCGCAGTTTTTAAAAGTAAGTGAACTGCTGAAAACCGCTACAGACAACACAAAGGAGCTGTTAAAGAGAGAACTGGAAATAAAACTTGCCGAGCTTCATGAAAAATGGCATTACACATCTTTAGAGAAAATATTCTTTGAAGAAAAAATATACAAGGAGCTGGAAAAGAAGCATGAAACCTGGGATAAAGTGCTGGAAGGAATTGACAAAGCTTTCATTCCGTTTAAAAAATTATTGAAAAGAGATATTACCCGTGAGGACATTATTAAACTTACAGAAAAGCCGGTTCGCCGCATTTATAAATTAGATATTGATGAACTGAATGACCAGATAAAGGGCCTGGAAGATGATATCAAAGAAGTAAAACATCACCTGGAAAATCTGACAGATTATGCTGTTGCTTATTACGAAAACCTGCTGAAAAAATTCGGTAAAGGCAGGGAGCGAAAAACTGAGATAAAACAATTTGATACCATTGAAGCAAAGTCGGTGGCTATTGCCAATATTAAAATTTATGCAAATTTTGCCGATGGATTTATTGGAACCGGTTTAAAGAAAGATGAATTGGTTGCAGAAGTTTCTGACCTGGATGATATCATTGCTTTTACTAAAGGCGGCATTATGAAAGTGGTAAAGGTTTCTGATAAAGTATTTATCGGCAAAGATATTCTGCATGTGGCCGTATTTATGAAGAATGATGAACGCACTACTTACAACATGATTTACGTTGATGGTAAATCGGGTGTGAGTTTTGCAAAGCGTTTTAATGTAACAGGTGTAACGAGGGATAAAGAATACGATCTGACAAAAGGAGCTGATAAAAGCCGTGTACATTATTTTTCGCCAAATGCAAATGGCGAAGCTGAAGTGGTTAAAATTCTTTTGAGCCCTAATTGCAATGCACACAAAAAAGAATTTGATTTTTATTTTGAAGAGCAGGATATAAAGGGAAGGGGTAGCATCGGCAACCAGGTAACCAAGTACCCCATAAAGTCTGTTAAGTTTAAAGAAGCCGGAAAATCAACATTAGATGCAAAAAAGCTTTGGTTCGATAATAAATTCGGTCGGTTAAATACCGATGAAAAAGGAGAGTACCTGGGTAAGTTTGAAGCCGAAGACCGGTTACTGGTTATTTACAACGATGGTAATTATGAAATAACCGACCAGGAATTAACCCAACGTTTTGAAACGGAAAAGGTATTATTGATTGAGAAATTTGATGCAGAAAAAATTATAACAGCCGTTTATTTCGACAAAGAAAAAGTTCAGTACAGTGTAAAGCGTTTTAAAATTGAAACATCAACCCTACACAATAAATTTTTCTTTATTAAAGAAGGCGATGGCAATTATGCAGAAGCCGTTACTACAGATGATGAGCCCATACTGGCCATGCAAAGCGGCAGGGGCGCACAGGTACGCAAGGCAAAAATAAAAATAACAAAAGTGGTGGAAGTGATGGGATGGAAGGCATTGGGCAATAAACTGGTCGACTATAATAAATCTATTGAAATGCAGTGGGAGCCAAAGGCTCTAAATAATCCGCAGGCCGAATTGTTTGAATAAATAAAAAAAGTATATTTTATGCGATACATCCTTATTTCATTCTTTATTGTTTTTACATGTAGTGCGTCAGCCCAGGACAGTCTTATTCTTTTAAAGAAAGAAATTATTTATGGCCGTAAGGATGGTATGGCATTAACCATGACGATAGTTACACCTAAACAAAAATCAAACGGTAAAGCAATCATCAGTGTACTAAGCGGAAACTGGGTTTCGGCAGACAGAATGCGTGAAGGATTTGCAGAAAGAACCGGCATGTACCTGGAAAGAGGTTATACGGTTTTTGGTGTAATGGTGGGCAGTCAGCCCCGCTATACAATACCGGATGAAATACTTGATTTAAAACGGGCAGTTCGTTTTGTAAGGTATAATGCAAAAGAATATGGTATTGATCCGGGTAAGATAGGAATCACTGGTTCTTCCTCCGGCGGACATTTATCATTAATGATTGCCACTGCCGATGATATAACCGATTCAAAATCTACCGATCCGGTTGATAAGGTATCCAGCAGGGTGCAGGCTGCTGCTGTGTTTTATCCACCTACCGATTTTATAAACTTTGGCGGGGTAAATACAACAGGTACCATAAACCAGGCCGGTTTGGTTATGGCCAGGGTAGCAGCGGCTTTTGATTTTAAAGTATGGAACGATACCACCGGAACTTATGTATCTGTTACTGATACAAAAAAAAGATTGGCCATTGCAAAAGAAATTTCTCCCATAAATGCTGTTAGTTCCGATGATCCCCCTGTAATAATTATTCATGGCGATAAAGATGTGCTGGTACCCAAGCAACAATCAGAATCTATTATCGCCAAATTTAATGAAGCAGGAGTTGCCAACAAATTTATTATCAAAGAGGGTGGTGGCCATGGCTGGCGCAACCGCGAAGCCGAAGAAAAGAATTTTGTGGATTGGTTTGATAAATATTTAAAATAAAAGTTACCAACTTTAGCTTGCAGAGACTGTATCAAAAGTCAAATTTTGCCGGTAAGGCGGTAAGGCGATAAGAAACCGTATGTTGAAAAATAAAAGCTTTCCGTCATACCGCCTTCCCGGCTATTATCCGGTTTATTGCTTTTGAGACTGCCTCTTTTAATAAACTATTTTTCCAAATTCATTTAGTGTTAATTTCGCTGTTCACAAAAACATAAGTCCAATAGCAGATGATAAGACTGGAACATTTTGGCCACAACGATTTTCAACAATTAATAGATTGGATTGATACGGAAGAACTATTGATAAAATGGTCAGGTTCCTTATTTTCATTTCCCTTAACCAGTAGAAGCCTGGAGTGGTATATTAAGGATGCCAATATTCCTAACGAGTCAGATGCATTTGTTTATAAAGCCGTTGATACCGTAACCGGTGAAGTTGTTGGCCATATTTCTTTAGGCGGATTAAGCTGGAAGAACAGGTCGTGCCGGATAACCAGGGTATTGATTGAACCTGCATCACAAAAAAAAGGTTTCTGCCAGCAAATTACAAAGGCCGCATTAAAAATTGGATTTGAAGAACTTGGAATGCACCGTATCAGCCTGGGTGTTTATGACAATAATGAAGCCGCAGTAAATTGTTATTTAAAAAGCGGGTTCAGTATAGAAGGCGTTTCCCGTGATATACTTTGGTTTAACAATGAATTTTTAAGTATGGTTGAAATGGCGATACTGGAAGATGAATGGAAGGCGTTGAATGCTTAAAGAGGATAAGGCGGTAATAAAAAACCAACTTAAGAATAAAAAAACTCCTTCATTTTAAGAATTACAAGCACATTGTTTTATGTATCTTTTCTTATTTATTATTATATATACGAATAAATCTTTTACGACAAAATTTTGCGCCGTACAAACTTAATACTGTGACAAATAATGCTATCCAGGGATTAAATATTACAGGAACTCTCGTTGAGAGCATTAAGAGTATCATAAATACAAAGGAGACAAGGTAAAGCACTACGCTACAAAAAATAAAAACATTAGGGTTTTTCATAAAATTTATTAAAAGGCACCGCTGTTAATATTTTTAATTTAAGTTAATACCCCCTGCGGTTATTGTTATTATTACTAAAACCTCCCCGGTTTTGTCCGCCTGGCTTAAATCCACCACCACCCGGCCTGAATCCTCCACTACTTGGCGGCCCCTGTTTTTCTTCAGCTTCTTTTACGATCAAAGGTTTTTTGCCCAGCGAAATATCCTTCAGGTTTTCAATGGCTTCCCTGCCTTCTTCGGCGTTTTGCATGTCAACAAAACCAAATCCTTTGCTTTTTCCTGTATCCCTGTCCATGGCCACCCGGGCTGTAACAACCGTTCCGAATTTTTCAAATATTTCCATTAATTCGGCATCATCCAGATCATAAGGCAACCCGGCAACAAAAAGTTTCATAAAGGTTAATTTATATCGAAAATACTAAACTTATTTTGGTATTTGTATTTTGTTTTCTGCAAAGCATAAAATTATTTGCTTAATGCATTAACGTGAGTTAATATTAAATAGTATGGTTTCAACTATATAAAAGGCATCTTTAATGCGTAGAAAAAATCTTACAGTACCCAGATGGCTTATACTACAACAGTAGTTTTTGATCAAGTTTATCTTTACAAAATGAATTTCCCCCCAACTGAAACCTTTGAAAGGCCTTCATTATGAAAGTTTTTCTTTTTATACTCCGGTATGATTTTATTTTCACCCAAAATGTATTTGATATATCATAAGCTGTTTGTAATTTCTTTTATTAACTTTAGTTAAAGATTAATATGAGATCATGCATTATAGCTTTAATTCTTTCTTTCCTTTTTTTTTCCGTTAGGGCCCAAAATTTTGGAGGCAACCCATCCTCAGTAAAATGGAAACAGGTAAACACTGATAAAGCCAGGATCATATTCCCCAATGGATTAGATAGCCAGGCCAACCGCATTGCCAATATTATGAAATTGTTAAGCGGCTCAACCGCAACAACAATTGGGGGTAGCCAAAAGAAATGGAATATCATTTTACAAAATCAAACGATCATACCCAATGCATATGTACGCCTTGCGCCGGTAATGAGCGAACTGTATATGACGCCGCCACAGAACAGTTTTACTACAGGCAGTTTACGCTGGGATGATAACCTGATCATTCATGAGAACAGGCATATACAGCAGTTCAGCAATTTCAACAAAGGGTTTACAAAAGTTTTTTCATTTTTCCTGGGGCAGCAGGGGCAGTTGCTTGCAAATGGAATAACCTTGCCTGATTATTTTTTTGAAGGTGATGCAGTTTGGCAGGAAACATTGGTGAGTGCCCAGGGGCGTGGCAGGATGCCTCCATTTTATAACAGTTTTAAATCACTTTGGCTGGCTAATAAAAATTATTCGTGGATGAAATTAAGGAATGGTTCTTACAAAGATTTTACGCCAGATTATTATGAACTTGGTTACCAGTTAACTGCTTACGGTTATGAAAAATACGGGGAAGATTTTTGGAATAAAGTAACCAATGATGCAGTAAGGTTTAAAGGCGTATTTTATCCTTTTAACAGGGCTGTAGAAAGATACTCCGGTAAATCTTACAAACAGTTTAGAACAGATGCGCTGGCATATTTCAGAGAAAGGACATTGCCTGCTCAAAATATTATTCCTGCTAAATATTCTTATCTAACTAAAGAAGAAAAAAACAATGTGGTTGATTACCAGTTTCCCAATTATATAAGTGACGACAGCATATTGGTAACTAAAAAATCTTATAAAGAAGTAAATGCTTTTTATATTCTCTCAAAAGGAAGGGAAACAAAATTAAGCGTGAAGGATATTGTTATTGATGATTATTACACTTATCAAAATGGAAAAATTGTTTATGCTGCTTATGAATCAGATCCACGCTGGACAAACAGGGATTATAGTGTAATACAGTTGCTTGATATTTACACGGGGCAGCAAAGACAAATTACACAAAGATCAAAATATTTTTCGCCGGTTATTAATGCTGAAGGAACAGAAATACTTGCGGTTAATGTAAACACTGATGGCAGCAATAACCTCTGCAGAATTGATGTTGAATCAGGTAAACTGTTACAGAAAATTCCTAATCCAAATAATTATTTTTTTACCCAAACCAAATATATCAACTCTAATACCGCTGTTTCTGCAGCCAGGAATCCTGAAGGAAATATGGTTTTGTTAAAGATTGAGCTTACAAGCGGCGCTATGGAAAATCTTACCCCGTTTTCTTTTAATGTTATTGGCTATCCTTTTGTTAAAGGTGATACTGTTTACTTTAATGCCATGCATGATAAAGCTGATAAAATATTTGCCGTAACGATTAAGGATAAAAAATTATTCGGGTTAACCAATAACAGCAATGGCATTTATTATCCTGCAATAAATAAAAATGGAGAGATGCTGATATCTGCTTTTAGTGCCGGAGGTTACAAACTGGCAATGTTACCGCTGAAGAATATGGATTGGAAGGAATTAACTTCAAATAATTTTTCAACAGGGAGTAAAAACTTATTTGCAGATTCTTTGTTCCGGTTTCCGGGTGCAGGTGCTTTAAATAATTTTAATGAAAACAATGCAGCACAAAATATAAAAAACCCGGTAACTAAATACCGCAAATCTTTTCGCCTGTTTAATTTTCATAGCTGGAGGCCGGTGGTTGAAGATCCTGAATTTGGTTATTCTTTTTTTAGCGATAATGTGCTCAGCAGTTTCAGCAATGCAATTTCTTATACATACAACCGTACAGACAAAAGTCATACTGTAAGCTTCAACAGTGCTTTTGCAGGCTGGTTCCCGGTTTTAGGTTTAGGGGTTGAAGAAAGTTTTAACAGAACAGTGGATACTGCTTTGGGTAAATCTGTAAGCTATAATGCGGCAACTGTA
>JANNYY010000050.1:0-10247 GCA_031410355.1 Chitinophagaceae bacterium
TATACACATAAATGGCAATTTCGCCGCCGTCTTCAAGTAAGGGCACCAGGTTGTCAAATCCCAGTCTTGCATTTCCGGTATGGTGCAAAACCTCCTGGCAATAAATAAAATCAAACTTGCCCAGTTCATCAAGCTTGTCTAATAAATTTTTTTTATAAAAATTTACGTTTGGGTAGTTTTTGAGATTTTCAGCAGCAACGTCTGCAGCAGTAAGGTCAATACCAACTACTTCTGTTTTTTCTTCATCGGAATAGGTGCGTAACAACGCAGTTACCCTGCCATTGCCGCAACCGGCATCCAAAATTCTTTTTTTTGTGCTGAGAAATTTTTTCAGCCCTTCAGCATCATTAAACCCGTTACGCCCTGTTATCCATTTAAATATATCAGAATTTGGATCAAGCGTATTTTCAAATGCCAGGTCAGTATTTTTATGCCATTTATCGCTAAAGCTTTTGGCGGTATTATTTTCGTTCATACTTTTCAAATTAATGTTTTAATACCCTCTTCAGGTTTTATTGTTGGCACTATCAACAGTTTGCTCATCGCTGATATATCGCCTATAAGCCGTTGTGATTTTTTTGATTGGTCAATTTTAAAAAGAGGGCTTTTATTGAATTGTTTGCCTATAATTTCTCCAATTTTTTTTAAGCTGATAATTTGAGGGCCGGCCACATTTATGGTATGGCTGCCGGTTACAGTAAGCGCTGCCATAACTGCTTTTGCTGCATCAGTTGCATGTACCGGATTAATGGTAAGCCCTTCCTCTCCATCAAGGCTAATGGGTTGATCATTTTTAACAAAACCTACCAGCCTTGGCAACAGCATATTTTGTTGCTGTCCTTTTCCATATATAAAAAAGAACCGCAGCGATATTACATTAAGATGAGCCGCATAATTTTGCAATAAAAGTTCGCTGCATAGTTTTGTTGCGGCATAAAAATCCAGCTTTTTTATAAATGCGATAGGGTCATCTTCTGTAAATGTTCCAAGAGCGCCATAAACAGCTCCTGATGATGCATAAATAAAATGACTAACCTTTGTTTTTACTGCAAAGTCTGCAAGCCGGATGGTACTTTCTGTATTGATATAAAAAACTTCTTTTGCCGAACCGGGAAAATCCCTGAAATTTTCACCCTGAGAAAGATGAATGATGGCAAATAAATCTGGCGGTAATTCCCTCTCATCCCAATGCTGTGCAAGGTTTAACTGCAATAATGTTACATTTTTACCGGCCCATAAATTTTCAGGTTTCCGGGATATAATAAATAATTCAAACTGGGGTTGCAGCAGAAGTAAATCCACAAGATGCCTCCCCAATAATCCCGAAGCGCCGGTTATTAAAATTTTTTTACGCATATCTCTTTTTAAAAAGTAACTGTTTAATTGGCGTTATATCAATTATCTTAAAATAGAAAAAGACAAATACCATAGATCCTATCCATAAAAATTTATACCCTATTACATACAACGACCAGGTAAGGCTGTTAAAGTAAAGGCATAAAGCTGTTGAAGTTATTAAAAAACAGGAAAGTACAATCAATTTAAGTTTTTGTATGGGCAGCCAATGCACTTTCTGGCTTACGTAAAGATAACCCCCGCTTAATGTTATGTAGGTAATTGTGGTAGCGATTGCACTTCCCATTGCTCCATAACGTGGTATAAGTGCCAGGTTAATTACGAAATTAATGCCGGCTGTAATCCAGGCAATATAGGTGAGGTATTTTGTTTTTTTACTGATAGAAATTCCAAGCGCAGTTAGCTGGGTTGTGCTGCTGATAACCAATCCCATCGTTATCCATACGGATGTATTGATTGCATTCCAATAAGGTGCAGGAGTTGTATAATGAAAGAATTCGAGAGCGAAAAAAGATGCGAATGAGCCCGCCAGTATTAAAAACGCAAACCAGTAAGTAAACAGTTTGGCAAACATTGCTTTATAGTTATTTGGCTGCTCGTTCATAATTTTTATTGCTACCGGCGCCCAGGCCTGAGCAAATGCGCTGTTAACAAATAAAACTATTGAACCTAATTTAAATGCAACGCTATATAAACCGGCCTGCTCCATGCTGCTCCATTGCCCCAGCATCCACCTGTCCATAGAGCCAAATAGCCAATATGCCAGGCCAGCGAAAACAAAGGGATAGCCAAACTTAACAATGGTTTTAGCAATTTTAAGATCAAATACGGGTTTCACATCTTTTTTAGTGAGGTAAATACCCAGGGGTACAAAGGCTGTTGCGGCAACCAGGTTTGCAATAAAACAACCCCATAAACCCATGTTATAATATTTCATCAATATGATAGAAAGGATAACCCCTGCCAGGTTGCGGCAAAGCGATATGATCAAAAAATTTAAAGGCTTAAAATGAAGCCTGATCGTATCATTGGAATAAGTAAGTAATAATGCAGGGATATTTGCCAGCAATGCCATTGCGAGATAAGAAAAAGGCAAATGATATTTTTCTAAAGTATAGTGGCGGAAAAACCAGGCAATGATTATAAAAAGCAATGTGAGCAAAATTGCCCATCCCGCTAAAACCAGATAACCGGTGCTTACCAATGCAGGCCGGTTCTTTTCGTCAAAGTCTTTATCAAAATAAAAACGCTGTACGGCATTATTTAACCCGAGGCTCATGAACATTCCTACAAAGCCGGCTATTATTCCGGCAAATGATAATATACCATAATCTTCTACAGATAAAAGATGGGCAAAGATGGGAAACGTAAAAAATGCTATGATCTTAATAAAAAAATCAGCGAATCCGTAAACTGCAATATCTTTTACCAGGTTCTTGAACATAGGTATTTATGCATTAACTTTTTAAAATCCTGTTTTTAATTAAAGGATGCTTTACCAAAGGAGACTGGTTATTATAGGAATCAGGCCTGAGCGGATGAAAAATGTTCAGCAGGTCAATATTTTCTTTATGCCAGATTTTATTGTAAAACTGCTCAAAAAGATACTGCCCAAAATTACCCACTTCTTTCAGCCTTTCACTCCAATAAGAAAAATGCCACATAAAGCGCTCCTTTTTATTAAATGTTTAAACAATTTTATTATCAATCCCCAAAAATCCGGCATACTTATTTTTTTGTAAAGGATGCTCAATCAAATCACTTTGATTATTGTATGAATCTTTAAGCAGAGGATGATACAAATCGATAAGATTTAGGGATTTGTTATACCAGATCTGATCATATATTTTACTGAATAAATACCGGGCTGCTTTTTCTGAATGGTATTTCTGTACATATTTGCGCCCGGCCTCCCCAAGTGTACGGCGCAAATCAGGGTTCTTAATTAACAATCTTAAATTGGTTAAGATTGTTTCAGGTGTTGTGCTTAAAATAGGGCACTCATTTAAGTATGTGTACCTACGCATTACCTGTAAGTACTGATCTTCTTCGAGATTACTGCAAACCGGCAGGCCCGATACCATGCCTTCAATTCCACTTAGCGCATAACCGGAAAAAATTAGTTGCTCCACCAAGATGTCTGTTTGTGTATTCAATATTCTTTTTACTTCGTCGTTGGGAATTCCCTCTAATAAAAGAAGTTCTATATTTAAACCCTCATCTTTAAGTTTATCAACCGCATTTATTATAAACTCAGTTCCCTTAAATCCCCGATGATTTGGAGAATGTGTTATGTAAACCTTTTCCCCTATACCATTTGCATTTGAAATTCTGTTGGTTTGCTGCCAGATTTCTGTATCAATGGCTAAACTACTCATTGTCAAAATATCCCATCTGCCTATTCCGTCAAACTGGGTACCGGGTATTATTACATCAGCATACTCAGTCCACATTTTTATTTTTTTAACTATCCGTGCTTCTGCCTTTGCTGCCCCGGGATAGGATTTTAACAGCACATGCTTTAAAGAATTGTCATTTATTTTAGAATACATGTAAACATCTCCGCCATATGGTAATACGATGCTCTTACAACCGGTCATTTTAAGTAACGCCGGTTCCAGCTGTGCAAGAGGGGTAGGCATTAAAAACATGCCGTGGAACGAGTGATGGATAACATGAAACTGATGCGTGTATTTTAAAAACAAATAGTATGGCAATAATTGTGTCCTCACTTTTCCAATAACAGGGGCTTTCAGTATCTTAAGGTGATCATCAAAATACAAATCAAAATCTTCTTTTTTTGAAATAGCATAAAAGCAACTTACGAGAGTTTTTGAATAATACCCTTCTTTAGCCATACTATTTGACCAATACTTAAAATTTGGAATTGGGTCGCTTCCCCAAAGCAACTTGGGTTGGTCAGGCCTTCTTAATATCTTCATAAGTCTGATAAAAACAATAGAAATAAAAAAAGGAATAACAATTAAAATCAAAATGACCCATTTTGCCGGCAGTATTATAAAATTTTGTATCAAATTTTTCATACAAACCTTTTTCTGGTTGATTTGATTATTAATGTTGGCAGGCATCTAACGCCATCCGGGGTTTCAATGTGTTGTATATTTATTTTTCCGTAGCCGCAAATAACATCAATAGTGCCATCATCATTAATAGCCGCAACTTGGCCGGGAACTCCAAGAAAGGCTTCTTCATCAACTTTTATAACTGCTTTCCAGATTATAATCCGCTTATTCTCATAAAATGTAAAAGCTCCCCCATAGGGTTCAGATGTAGCATTCACCAACCGCACAATGTCAATATTTTTGTTACCCCAGTTAATTAAGCCATCTTCAGGTAACCTGGGGTAACATCTTATTGCAGGAATTTTTGATTCTGTAGAATCTTCAATAAAAAATTCAGGTTTTTCATTCAGTAAGTTTATGGCTTCAAGAAACATCCCCGGGATTTGTCTACTCATCCATTTCCATATCATACCAACCGTAGTTGCTTCATCAATATCCAAATATTCTCTCAATATAATCTTCCCCGCATCCAAAATATCTCCCTTCATTTTGTAAACACATAAACCGCATTTTTTTTCGCCGTTCAATATAGCCCAAGCCTGACAGGCGTTTCCTCTAAACCGGGGCAAATCTCCTCCGTGTGCATTTAAAATTCCATGCGGAAAAATATCGATCACCTCCTGAGAAAAAATGCCGGAGTAATTAACGCTTACACAAATATCCGGCTGCATACTTTTTATTGATCTTACTACCTCTGCATCGTTTACTTTAGCTGTCTGTAAAAATCCGGAACCGATCTTGTCTGCCAAGGTCATGAAATCTGAAATTCCCCGGGTATATTCCGGCGCTTCTTTACATGTTATTATCAAGGGCACAGTATGCCCTTTTGCTATCAACAACTCTATTGTTTCATAGAGTATTTCCGTTCTGCCAATTACGATCACTCTCATTACTCGGTATTTATCCTTTTGCAAATGTCAAAAAGGGTTTCTGTAAAGGGCACCTGTTCCAACAAATAAACCAACGCATCCTTGGCGCCGGGGTTTGTTCTATTTCTGCAAGTATGCAATTGTGAAGGATCCCGGTGATGGTCTCTTGACTTTTCATAGCTTTGGGCACAATCCGTATTTAAATAAATGTGCACTGGATGAAAATCAAAAATATTAAGTTCATTCCCCAGGTTAATATCAAGATCATCAAAACTTTTTTTGTAGATCCAGTGTACGTCATCTTCCCAATTATATATAATCCTTACCAGATCATTCCATGCTTTATGCGGTTTAATTTGATCATGGTAAGGTAAAAACAGATTCACGTCATATTTTAAGCCGGCCGATATAAATGCTTCCAGTATACTACTGCTTTGAGTAAGCGAATGAGAGCGTACACCCAGAGCATCGGGGTAAATCGCTTTGAGCTCATCAACTACCTGCTGATAATTTTTATTGTCTTTATCACAGCCATTGAGCAGATTATTAAAATTTGGGTGTAGCCCAATTTCAAAATCCGAATCCTTCTCTAATTCTTTTATGAAAGGACTTAGATGAGTGGCAAAAAATGTTGCCTTAGCATTGTACTTTTTTAAAAGACTGACAGTCTCTTGCAAAATGGCATCTGAAGCCCAGTCAATATCAAATGTGAGATAGTTCATTATTCCGTTAGGCTTTATCAATAAATTGTTCTTCCAAACCCCTCAAAATATATCCTTCTTTGTAACTAAAATCTGTTTCAATTTTTTCACCAAACAAATGCTTCCTTATCATGATGTCAGGCTCGTTGAAACCTACCATGGCCCGTAAAGAGGTTGTTCCTGAATAGCGGGGATTAATTTCAAATACAAAAACCTTGTCTTCAACCAGGCGCAATTGTATATTTAAAGGACCCTGGGAATTTAATGCAAGGGCTATTTGTTTGCATTGGTCAGTAACCAGCTCAAACTTTCCTATTTCTCCCTGCGATATACCACTGCTTATAGCCAGCGTTTCTCCAAGCTGCTTTTTATCTGTGCGATTTTTAACTTTTAAACGATTACCCAAGCTACTCATGATCATACGTTTAACTGCAATGCTGTTGATATATTCGCCATTAAGATCTGTAAGCACACATGCCGTAAACTCATTTTCAGGCGTTCCCACATATTCCTGTGCAATAAACTCCGGGTAAATACTTAACAAATAGCGGCAAAATGCCTGCATTTCCTGCGGCGATTGTGCAATCATTGTATTAGCAGAGCCGCCGCCGCCGATACTGGGTTTTAACACTACCGGATAGAAATCGATCTTATCAATATCGCCCGGCGATGTTATCCTGGTTGACTTGGGAAAAGAAAAACCACAATCATGTAAAAATTGATTGGTTTTATATTTATCCATACAAGTATCGATCACTTCCTTACTGTTGATCGGTAAAAAAATACCGGCATCGGCAATTTTTTTACGATTGTTGCTCATTACTTTTAATTCCGGTTCCGACCCATGGAACAAAACTTTTACATCATTGTCTTTGCAGATATTTAAAACGGTATCGAGATATGTCGGATCAGACGCCGGCGGTATGATATAAGGTTTGTCAACAACTGCCAACCCTTTACTGATCGGCGTCATATCGGTCCCGATAATTCTATACTTTTTGTCGGACAGGCGCAGGGCTTTTAAAATTTGTTCGCCATGGCCTCCGCCTCCTACACCTGTGATTAGAACATTCATAATTATATTAATTTATCAAATTTCCGGTACAAGTTTCTTTTTTTCTTAAAAGACATTCAACAACAGCAGGATGAATTTTGTCTGTCATTTCGTTTGCTAAAAACACATCAGTTATAAATGGTATCCGGTAAATGGCCGCAGTTTCTGTTACTGAATTATAGATGGCTACCGAAGACAGGTTTCCGCAATCTCTTGGCAATCCTACTGAGCCGGCATTTATAAAAAGTTTTCCATTTTGGGTTTTTGTAAAAGGATAATGAGTATGTGAAAAAACAATAACGTCTGCGGGCACTTTAGCAAATTGTTCCAGGTCGGTATCGGGATATATATATCCGCAGAGATAATCTTTTGGACTGCCATGCATTATTAATAGTTTTTTTTTGTTAACAATTGTTTCATAAGTATTGCTCCAGGATGCAATAAAGGATAACTCTTCCCTTGACAGGCTTTTCTTAGCCTGACCGAGTCTATACACTTCCTCATTTCCTTCCGGCACAGGTAATTCGCCAAGTAACATAGCTTCATGGTTCCCTTTAATGCATGTTATTTCTTCTTTTTGTAAAATCCCTATTACCTCTTTTGCAAAGGGCAAATACCCTACTGCGTCTCCCAAAAAATATATTTTACTTACCGCTTGTTCTTTTAAAAACAAAAGGCAATTGTTTAAAGCAACGGAGTTGCCATGTATATCGGCAATAAAGGCAATCTTCATTGTAATACATTTATCCATTTTTTAATGCCTGATTCCAGTGATACTTTAGGCTCCCAATTCAATATATTCCGGGCTTTTGTAATATCGAAATCAGGCCGGTAATTTTCCTGCAGATCAGGTTTGCCGGCCGGTAACACTTTGCTTTCACAGCCCGGCGTTAATGAAACGACCAACTGTGCAAGCGCTTTCATAGATATGGAACTACCGGATGCTATGTTGAATATTTGGTTTAATTCTTCTTGCTCTAAACAACATTTAACTGAATTCGTTACATCTGAAACGTAAGTAAAATCTTGTTTCCGGTTGCCGGTACCATAATAGGTAATATCCTCTCCCGCAATTGCATTCTCTATGAAAAGCTTAAGGACTGTATTATGTTTTTGACCGGGTCCGTAGGGTGCGCTAATTCTCAAAATCGCATATTTATCAAGTTTGTCCTGAATTAGATTTTCAGTTTGCAGTTTACCTGCCGTATAGGAACCCAAAGGATCTACAGCGGTTTGCTCATTTATATGAGCATGGGTAAATCCATATACGCTGGTGCCTGATGGGTAAATTAACGTGATTCCGTTTGCTGCACAATATTTAACCACAGCACTGTCCATTTGTATATTGATATCCGCTGCAATGTGTGCATTTGCACTGAAAAAACTTGTCGGTATTACTGCGGCACAATGAATTATACAATCAATATTATCAACCGGCAGCTTCGCAAAATCCCTGTTCGCCATATCAAACTCACTACATAGCCAAGGATACTTTTTATTTGATAAATTCCGATATATGCCCACTACATTATACTCTTCATCATAAAGTTGTTTAATAAGGTGGTTACCCAAGAACCCCCCGGCACCGGTTATCATAATCTTCTTAGTCAATTTCATTTATTTGGATTATGGTTGTGTTTTTCACTTCGGGCCTGCTTTTGAGTTTATTACGTATTTTCTCACCAAAAGTTCTCGAAAAGATAATCACAATTTCCGGTGGATTTAAAAGCAGGTCGTCAAAATTCTCAATTGGGTTTTTTAAGTAAGGAAGATATTTGCCATGAACTTCTGAACTGTCATCAATTAACCTAACCTGCTGCAGGCCCAAAAGGTACAGGATATTTAATGCCCTCCCCGGAACATAAATAGCAATTTTTTCCATTGCAATGGATGTAAGGCATTGTTTCAGTTTATTAAAAAACCGATCATTTACTGATATAAACAAATCGAAATAATTTTCTGAATCAGCTATTTTTCTACTATCCCCCGCATTTAAACCCAGGCAACAAAACAACATGCCTTCTGATATAATTACATCCATCATTTGCATATTTACTTTATTTGCCAATCGGGATAAGGCATCAATCGTAAAGTAATTGTAATGCTCATGGATAAACATAGACACATCCCCCGTCTTGTAATATGGCTCACAATTGGGAACTCCCAAGATAATAATTCCATTGCCGGTGAGTTGGTTTTTTTGCCGGAGTAAAAAATCCACCGGGTCTGCGATATGCTCCAATACGCCAAAATGATAGATCAGGTCAAAAGTCCCGGAAATTTTTTCAGAAGGGAAAAACCCTTTTATTATTTCAACTTCCTCTAAGCCATCTATCAAACCGTGATTTCCCGGCTCAAGACCGATAATGCTTTTCACTTCATCTTTTATTGCTTTTATAATATCACCTTTTCCACAACCAATTTCCAAAACTTTGGCTTGTTTAAGCCCGGTACATTGTGACTTTATAAAACCTGTGAAATTTTCTACATAAACTTTACCCGATTCGCTTGAAGTCGACCCTTCTACCAGGGAACCTTCTATATAAATTTTTTCAAGTATTTCGCTAAGGTCTCCAGAATCTTTTTGCCTTAACATGTTCAGGTCTTCATCAAAATACAATTGAAAGGGAAATGTATCAGGCAAACCACCGTTATCCCGGTTTGAGTTGAATTTGTAGAACAAAGGAAGCCTGTTGATTTGTGTCACTATTGTTTTATTTTTTCATTATTTAAAAATAACCGGCACCACCACTCAAAATTCATAAAACTCCACAATAACAAACGATGATTGATTCCCCTGTTACAATGTTCATCAATAATTTGCTTTACATAATCAGGATTGATAAATTCAGCACTGGCAATGTTTTTACCCAGCAGTAAATCTTTAACATACTGTGCATTTTCGCCCCGGTACCAGCTTTCGTCGGGAGCACTGAAGCCTTGTTTTTTTCGGTTTACAATCTTTTCAGGAAGGATATGGCTCATGGCCCTGCGCAAAACATTTTTTCCATCGTCGTACTGCTGAAAGTTGGCCCTTTTTTTACCTATCACGTTTTCATCAATGCGTTTCATATTTTCCAGGTTGGCCAGTTTATATTTCACCGGTATTTTTTGCGCAAAATTAACCAGCTCATTATCTAAAAAAGGGAAACGTTCTTCCAGGCCATTTGCCATAGCCAGTTTA
>JANNYY010000051.1:0-4585 GCA_031410355.1 Chitinophagaceae bacterium
CGGGGGTTGAAATTTTCTTTCGGCAGTGGCCGGGTTCTGCCGGGCGACAATAACTGGATTTTGTTTGACAGTTAATTTTGTATCATTGGCAGCCGGGGCAGTGGCAGTATTAAAAGTAACGCCGTTTTTTGCTGCAGCCGAACCGCGGATTATTTCCATAACTTTTTCAATGGCAGTACCAGATGCTTTAACTGTGTAGATCATCACCGAAATGGGTTTTTGTACCGGTGGTTGGTTGGTTAAGCCCGTTTGGCATTCTTTCCAAAGATCAATATACATATCCACTTCCTTTACGCTTTCTGCATACTTTACCTGTAAACTATTGAATGAGTCAGTAAGCACCCTTATCGTTTCTGCCTGCTCATTTATGATCCTTATGGTTGAAGTATCATCAGTGATAACAACTGTTGGGATGCTGTCGGTTTTTTCAACAGGCAGTGTTGTTACAATTTGTGCTGTATCCTTTCCATTTTTTATTTGGTACGCTACAACTAAAACGGTGGAAGCTGTTGCGCAAAATGCAAGGAGACTGAGGGCAGCCCATAACTTCGCCTTTTTTTCATTGCGTATAAATTTATCTAACAAATTTCCACGGTTTTGTTTTATTTCCTGTTGCTCCATGCAGTTAGAATTTAGAAGTTGAAACAGAAGTGGGGAAAATTATTTTACGCAGGATAAATAAGGCTGTACAGGCAAACATACTAAACGCAAGCAAGGTAACCGCAAGCGAACCAAAGATATTATTGGTAAACCAGGCTGCAATAAAACCGGCTGCCAAAGCTATGCCCGCAAGCAGAAAATAATAACGGCGTTCATTAAATTTTAGGTTTGGCCCGGCACCAAACAATTTATTTTTTACACTATAAACAATCTCTGTAAAAACTACATGTGGATTGGTATGCAGGTCAACCGCCTTATGGTCGTGTGGTAATATTTCTTCTTTTAATTGTAGCAAAACCTCATCAAACTCCCAGGGAAATGTACTTACCAGCACAGGAATATTTTTTTTATTCAGCTGAATAGCCCTGTCTAATATTTCTTTACAGCCTGCTTCATTTTCATACGCAATGCTGAGTATATGTACCGCCGCATCGGCATCATCCAGGTTTTTAATTAAGGCATCTTTTATTACATCGCCGGGCATTATTTTGTCTTTGTGCCAAAGCGATACTTTGTCTTTTAACACAGCAAAGTACAGGCACAGGTCCTGCGTCATTTTTATATCTTCCTCCTCTGCAGAGTAATTGAAAAATATTTTTTTAAGGGGGTTAACTTCTGTTGGCAAGTTGATAAGATTGATTTATATTTTTAATAGTAATACAATATACAAATTTTGTTTTTTGTAATGCAAGATGATTTTGGTAATTTCCATTTTTGGGTTTTTCCTGAGCGTAGTTGAAGGTTGCCACTGAAGCACTGAAGCACAGAAAAGAAATTCCGATTTTTTTTACGCTTAGATAGAAGTTGCCAAAAGGTTTTCGGTACAAGTGAGTGACACAAGGATGATGCCATGAAAACAAATGCCGGTAACCAAAAACTACAAACCACAAACTACAAACTATTTTATTTATGAAGATTATTGAAATTAAAGTACTGAGAGGCCCAAACTACTGGAGCGTACGCCGCACCAAACTTATCCAGATGAAATTAGACCTGGAAGAAATGGAACAGCGCCCCACCAATATGATAGCAGGTTTCAGGGAACGGCTGGAAGCCATGTTTCCTACCCTGGTTGAACACCGTTGCAGCGTGGGTACACCCGGGGGATTTTTTGAACGGGTGGAGGAAGGCACCTGGATGGGCCATGTGATTGAACATATTGCACTGGTAATGCAAACACTGGCAGGTATGGATACCGGCTTTGGCCGTACAAGAGGTACCGGAAAAGAAGGCGAATATTATGTATGCATCAGTTATATGGAAGAAGATGCAGGGGTGTATGCTGCAAGGGCATCGGTTAGAGTTGCCGAAGCATTAGCAGACGGAAAGGAATATGACCTGGCAGATGATATTATGAAGCTGAGGGAAATACGGGAAGACACGAGGCTTGGGCCCAGCACCAGTTGTATTGTGGATGAAGCGGCCCGCAGGGGCATACCTTTTATACGCCTGAACAAACATTCACTGGTGCAGTTGGGTTACGGCGTACACCAAAAAAGAATAAGGGCCACCATTGCCAGCACCACCGGAAATATTGCAGTTGATATTGCCTGCGATAAAGAAGAAACAAAAAATTTGCTGGGCGCTGCCGAAATTCCGGTACCAAAAGGTGATGTGGTAAGAAATGAAGAGGGGTTGAAGGATGCCATTGACAGCATTGGTTACCCCTGTGTTATAAAACCAATTGACGGTAATCATGGCAAAGGAAATACAACTAATATCACCGATTGGGAAATGGCTTTACGTGCCTTTGAAGCAGCAAAGGTTTATGGCCGCAGTGTGATTGTTGAAAAATATATTACGGGGTTTGATTTTCGTATCCTGGTTATTAATTACAAATTTATTTGTGCGGCTTTGCGTACACCGGCGTCGGTGGTTGGCGATGGAAAAAACAACATCCAATATTTAATTGATGAAGTAAACAGCGACCCCCGCCGTGGTTATGGCCACGAAAAAGTTTTAACGCAGATAACCATTGACCAGTTTACACAAAAAATGCTGGATGAAAAAGAGTACAGCCTGCAAACTGTTCCTGCAAAAGATGAACTGGTTTTATTGAAACCAACTGCCAATCTTTCAACAGGCGGCACCAGTACCGATGTTACTGATGAAGTGCATCCTGCCAATATTATGATGTGTGAGCGGATAGCAAAAATTATCGGGTTGGATATTTGCGGCATTGATATTATGGCTACAGATTTGCGCACACCGGTAAAAGAAAATGGCGGCGCCATACTGGAAGTGAATGCAGCACCGGGTTTCCGTATGCATATTGATCCATCGGTTGGTTTACCACGCAACGTGGCCGAGCCGGTGGTGGATATGCTTTTTCCCAAAGGGCTTACAGGCAATATTCCCATTATAGCCATTACCGGCACAAATGGTAAAACAACCACAGCCAGGTTAACGGCACATATTGTAAAAACTGCCGGTTACAAAGTTGGTTATACAACCAGCGATGGTGTATATATTCAAAACCAGTTGATGATGAAGGGTGATTGCACGGGCCCGCTGTCTTCGCAATTTGTATTAAAAGACCCAACAGTTGATTTTGCGGTTTTAGAATGTGCCCGTGGCGGAATTTTAAAAAGCGGGCTTGCATTTCAGAATTGCGATGTGGCTATTGTTACCAATATAAGCGCCGATCATATTGGCCTGGGGGGTATTGATTCGATGGAGCAAATGGCAAAAGTAAAAGCGGTGGTACCCGAAACTGTTTTTAAACATGGTTATGCCATTTTAAATGCAGAAGATGACCTGGTGTATGCTATGCGTACCGGGCTTAGCTGTAATGTTGCATTATTCAGCATGGATGAAAATAACTCCCGGATAAAAAAGCATTGTAAAGATGGCGGCTATGCGGCTGTTTTTGAAAATGGCTACATCAGCATCATGAAAGGCACCTGGAAGATAAGGGTGATAAAAGTAATTGATGTGCCTATAACCTACGGGGGCAAGGCATTACACAACATCATGAACTGCTTGCCTGCTGTATTAAGTACCTATTTCTGGCGCAATATAGAAATTGACGACATCAGGCTGGCGCTTCAAACTTTCATACCGTCATCAACACAAACACCGGGCAGGTTAAACCTGTTTCAATTTAAACAGTTCCAGTTTTTGGTTGACTTTGCCCATAACCCTGCCGGGCTTGAACTGCTCTGCGATTTTGTAAGCAAACTCGACGGCGAACCCAAAGTAGGCATCATAAGCGGCACCGGCGACAGAAGGGATGAAGACATAAAAGAACTGGGCCGTATATCGGGAAAATATTTTGATGAGATCATTATACGCCAGGATAAACATTTAAGAGGAAGGACTGCTGATGAAATTGTACAATTGCTGGTTGATGGAATTAATGAAACAAAAACAAAGGAAGTACCGGTAACTATTATTTTAAATGAAAAGGAAGCTATTATGCATGCCTATAATACTGCAAAGCCGGGTTCTTTAATTACCATTATGTGTGATGTGGTGGCTGAAGCATTAGATTTGATAAAGGGATTGAAGGAGAAGGAGGATACAGAGTAAGCAGCTAAAGCTGTTAGCCATTAGCTGTTAGCACCCGCCTGATAATTTCACAAGTATTTTTTACATTTTAGTATTAGTGATTATTAAAAAAAATTACTGCTTTAAACAAAGCTTGCAGAGCTAATGGCTAAAGGCTAATAGGTAATTGTAAAATCTATTCTTCAACTATAAAAATACTTTTATGAGAAATTTCAAAGAAAGAAGAAACAATGCTGACAGCCTTCGCTAAAAGCCTTCTGGCTAAAAGCTAAAGGCTAACAGCTAAAAGCTTTTTAAAAACCATTTGGGAGGTAAAAGCATAACCCTTATTTTTGCAGCCGAATAAATAACTGGGTTATGGTGTAAAGGCAGCACAACAGATTTTGATTCTGTTTGTCTAGGTTCGAATCCTAGT
>JANNYY010000052.1:0-2350 GCA_031410355.1 Chitinophagaceae bacterium
CCTTCTCCGCTGCCTACATAAATTGTATTGGGGTTTGATGGAGATACAGCAATGTCGCCGATACTGCCGGTAGGCTGGTCATCAAAAATGGGTTTCCAGGTTCGGCCAAAATCGTTAGTCTTCCAAACGCCGCCATTATTTACGCCGATATAAAAAACATTGGGTTGCGAAGGCACACCTACTGCACCAACAGTTCTTCCGCCGCGGTGGGGGCCAATGCAGCGCCACTGCATGGCCTTGTAATATTTAGCATCGAAGGATTGGGAGGTTGCAGTTACCGAAATAACGATAAGCAAAGCAGATAAGTATAATTTCATGATGATTATTAAGATGCTGAAATTACAAATTTAACAGCATATTGCAGTTCGTCTTTTCTTAGTAACTTTATTACAAACTAATAATTATGTTGGTAAAAAACAAGTATTAAAAACACTAAAAGAAATGCCGGAAGAATTTTATATGGATGAGGCGGTTGAAAAATTGATTGTGTTAAATAAGATAGAGAAGGCACGCAAAGAAATAATGGATGGAAAAGGGTTGTCAACCAAAACTGCAGAGAAAAAATTGCAAAAATGGCTGAAATAATCTGGGCACCTTCGGCCGTTAGGCTGAAGTACATATACTTTCTGTACACCATCAATCACGCCTTTTAAAAAATAATCCAACATTTAAAAAACGATTACGCAAATGAGCTTAGTAAAAGAATTCAACGATTACCGAAACAGGATGAATGAAGTTATTCTGGCTAAAGACAATCTTGTTATTAAACGCCTCTGGAATTTAGATACCAACACTTATGCTGCAGGCGCCCTGGATGTAAAGACCAAAGAAATGCTGGGCCTTGTGGCATCAATGGTTTTGCGTTGTGATGATTGCATCAAATACCACCTGGGTAAATCACACGAGCTGGGCATTACCACCGAGCAGATGTATGAAGTGTTTGCTGTGGCCAATATTGTTGGTGGAACGATCGTTATACCACATACGAGGAGGGCTGCTGAGTATTGGGAGGAATTGATCAATATTTAGCATTTTTGGTGTTTCATTATTTGTTAACTTTATAACTAATTCTATACTTAACCATGAGCGATACATTAACAAGCTTGCCACCCCTTACCGCAAAAGATTTTGTAACCGACCAGGAAGTACGCTGGTGTCCCGGCTGTGGTGATTATTCCATACTGGCACAGGTACAAAAAATAATGCCTACGCTGGGCATTCCCAAAGAAAATATTGTAATTGTTAGCGGCATCGGCTGCAGCAGCCGCTTTCCGTATTATATGAATACTTACGGTATGCACAGTATTCATGGCCGTGCGACAGCGGTTGCCAGCGGCTTAAAAGCTGCCAGGCCCGAGTTAAGTGTGTGGATAGTTACCGGTGACGGAGACGGGTTAAGTATTGGCGGTAACCATACCATTCATTTGCTGCGACGCAATTTTGATGTAAATATTTTATTGTTCAATAACCAGATATACGGTTTAACCAAGGGGCAATATTCTCCCACTTCGGAAGAAGGTAAAATAACTAAATCAACCCCGTTTGGCAGTATTGATCATCCATTTAATCCATTGGCTTTAGCCATGGGTGCCGAAGCAAGTTTTATTGCACGCACTATGGACAGGGACCCAAAACATTTACAAGCCATGTTGCTGCGTTCGCAGGCACACAAAGGCGCATCTTTTTTAGAGATATACCAAAACTGTAACATTTTTAATGATGGTGCTTTTGAAATATTTACAGAAAAGAAAAGCAAGCCTGATGAAGTGTTGTTTTTAGAACAGGGCAAACCATTGGTATTTGGTGCTACGCAAAATAAGGGTATTAAGTTAGATGGATTTAAGCCCGTGATCGTTGACCTGGCGGAAGGTGCAAGTACAGATGATCTGTGGATGCATGACGAGCGTGATTTTTATAAAGCACAAATATTGATACGCATGTTTGATGATCCCAAGCTTGAAGGGCATTTGCCACGGCCATTTGGTGTTTTTTACGAAACTGAAAGAGCCTGTTACGAAGACAGCATGACCATGCAGATTGAAGAAGTGATCGCTAAAAGAGGAAAGGGTGATTTGGATAAATTGTTGAAAGGGAATGAGACATGGGTGATTAGTTAAACCCCGGAACTCCATACCCCCTCCGCCCCCTGAAGGGGGAACTGATCATGCAATAGATATTAGCGAAGATCGAATCAAATATTTTTAAATTTAAAGAGCCATCCAAATTTGATGGCTCTTTAAATTTTTTGATAAAACATAATCTTCGCTCAAGTTCCCCCTTCAGGGGGCGGAGGGGGTATGGGTTATAATAATCCTTTGTTTACTAAATACTCCGCTATCTGCACCGCATT
>JANNYY010000053.1:0-4360 GCA_031410355.1 Chitinophagaceae bacterium
TTTATGGGCAGCGAATTTGTTACAACAGATAATTCATCAATTGCAGTGTCGGTTATTGACCCCGATGCTCCTCTTGATAATACCAATAAGATTGAAATTTTTTACGGCATACCAGGGTCACTTAACAATGCCCAGCTTTTATTATCCAATACAAATAATAATGAACTCAGTTATACCCATGTAACAGCAATAAACAGCAGCTATTATTATTTTGCAAAAATAACACAGACAGATGGTGATATTATATGGACCTCACCCATTTGGGTAACCAGAACGGCCGTGGCTTTACCTATACTGTTAGCCCGTTTTACCGGATCACAGGTAAGTGAGCATATTAAATTAAACTGGACCACAGCGCAGGAAACAAATGCCGGCTATTTCGACATTGAATATTCACCTGATGGAAATCATTTTGAGAAAATTGGTATGCAGTACAGCAGGTACCAAAATACAAACTCAGCAACCAACTATGATTTTGTACATGCATCTCCAATAAAAGGTATTAATTTTTATCGCTTAAAGCAATTTGACCTGGATGGAAAGTACAGGTACTCCAATATCATCCCCGTAATGTTTAACCAGTCTGTTGTAAAAGCAATTAAAATAAATCCCAATCCGGTTCATCATATTTTAAATATGTTGATAACCATATCAGAAAATGCTGCTATACTTTGTAAGATTTATAACGCAGAAGGTAGAGAAGTAAAGGCTTTACCGGTTACACTTTATGCCGGCACCAACCAGGTTACAACAGATGTTTCGGCCCTGGCAACAGGAAATTATATTGTAGTGCTCTTTAAGAATAATGAAAGAATTGTTGAGACGAAGTTTATCAGGCAATAAGAAACAATTTGGCTAAGAGGACAACAGAGAAAAGGAGGTAAAGGGAGACTATATTGTTCTCCTTTTCTTTTTATCTTCTTAGCTTATTTTTAAAGTGGCTTTTTTAATATTACTTCATTGAATACAGAGGCCCATCCGGGTGTAAAGGATTATACATCAATTTATTCTCTGCCGGTACTATTACTAAATCCATTAACTCCATTGGCACAGCACCAATTAAAGCTTCTTCGTTGTTGGGCAGTACAAATGCATCTGTAATACAATCTCTATCTCCAAATTTCATTCTAATTGGCCATGCAACATCTAACAACCGTTTAGTACCATCAGCTAACGATATATTTAATTGTTGCCTTACCCTTAACCCAAGTTGTTCTTTTATTACTTCATTTATAGAAAGCCTTATTGCTCCTGAATCTGCCATAGCAGTTATTTGCATATTCCTGATTTTTTCTTTAGGCAAATAACCATCTTCACATAAAGTTTCATCTGCGTAATTAAACAATTCTATATCTGCATACACCAAACCCATAATCAAATATTTTTATTCTTACGAATTTACACAAATTTATTTCACCAACTCGGTAATTACCTTACCCACACTCCCATTGGGCATTTGTATCTGCAGCATGGCTGCCAGTGTTGGCGTAATATCTGTCATATACACTTCCCGGTTGCTCCTGCCGTGCTTCACTTTCCAGCCAAACCACAGTAATGGTATATGAGTGTCATACGGATTCCATAAGCCATGGGTGGTTCCTTTTGGGCCACCGTCAAAATAGCCAGGCTTAAAAGTAAACTGAATATCGCCGCTGCGTTTTGGGTTATAGCCATTTATCATCATTTGTTTTTGAGGCTGCGCCAGCGCAGTAAGTTCAATATCTGCTATTGCAAATGCCTGAATGATATAAGGCTTTTTTTTAAGCGTTTTAATAACCAGTTTTTTTACCAATTCCACATCCTTTCCTGCATTTTCAAGCGCTGTTGTATTCAGGTACACCTGGTAATTCATTACCGATTGTACCATGCTTTTAATACCAAAAGCCGTATCAATAACCCGGTTTAATTCGTTAGCAATATCTGCATCTTCAAAAGTACCTGCAGGTATTTTGTTTTCCTGCATAAAAGCCGGAATATGCGCCACACCATGATCGGCAGTTAAAAAGAAAAGATAATTGCCTGCTCCCAGTTTTTTATCGAGGTAAGATAAAAAATCAGCAATATCCCTGTCGAGCCTTAAATAAGTATCTTCTATTTCCACAGAGTTTGGGCCAAAAGCATGCCCGATATAATCGGTTGATGAAATGCTTACCGCTAAAAAATCGGGATACCTGCCCTTGCCCATATTTTCATTTTCAATAGTGGCTTTGGCAAAATCAAATGTGTAGGTATTTGCAAAAGGCGTGGTTTTAAAACTCTCATATTTGTACGCCGCAGCAATTTGTGAAAGGGTATGCGGAAAAACCACTCCCTTTTCTCCCTTTATTATATTTTCATAAGGCTTATCATCACCGGTACTTAAATCATATTCATTCATGGGCAACAATGTTTTCCAGTCCTTACTCATGTAATCAGATGGCAGATCTTTTTTATTGAATAGATCAACCCAGCCTGGTAAATGTTTCATGTAATACGAGCTCGTTATCCATTTGCCCACTGCTCCATCGTACCAGTAAGCGGCATTGGCGCTGTGGCCTGCAGGTAAAATGGCTCCCCTGTCTTTTAATGCAATGCCAATAACCTTGCTTTTAAAATTATTGCTCAGTCTTAATTCATCGGTAATAGTTGTGGCCCATAAATTAACGGGGCTCATTAAACCTGCACTGCCGGTACTTCCTACAGTTGTTACGGCAGAGTCATCAGTACAATAAACATATCGGTTTGTTGTTTTATCAAACCAGTTATTACCCACAATACCGGTTATGGCAGGCACGCTGCCTGTATATACACAGGTGTGCCCTACGGCTGTATAGGTAGGCACATAAGGTATCATGGCATTTTCGTTGCTGAAGCCCTGGTTAAGCAAACGTTTAAAACCATTGGCTCCGTAAAGGTCGGCGTAACGGTATAAATAATCCCAACGCATCTGGTCAATAACCAAACCTACAACCAGTTTAGGTTTGGCTGATTGTGCAAATGAGGCACTACTCAATAAATAAAAAACAAAAACCAAAAAAGATCTGCGAGTCATAAATATATTTTTCGAAACCCAAAATTAGGCACATTATAGCTTAACAAAACGAAACAAACAATAAGGATTTCTTATCTTTTTAACCGGCAGCGGATTTACGGCTACATTTTTAAATGCAAAGCCTTCATCCTGCATTAACTTTTTTATTTCTGCTTCGGTCATCAAAGGTTTATGGCAACCCTGGTGTATTTTATGTTTTTCGGTAGCCATCAGTTCGGCAATAATAATTTCGCCACCTGTTTGCAGTACGGCTGCCATTTGTTTTATAATATTTGCTTTGCCGGGAATCTCGTGCAGGGTATTAAACATCCACAGTTTTTGTTTACTGTTCAGGGGCAGGTATAAGCTGTCTGTTGTGTTTTGTACAAAGCCAATGGTATTATTAAACGGTTGTCCACGTAATCCTTCATAATGTGCAATCATGTTATTTACTTTAGTGCTGTTAAGGCAATTGCTGTCAATATCCACCAAAATAAAATGTACATTTTTAAAATCAGCAATTACATTAATAGCACCAATATAAGCCCCGCTGCTGCTGCCAATATCCACAATGGTATCGCCATTCTTCACCTGTAAAAAAACAAGTTGCTGTTCAAAATGTTTTCGGAGTAAAGAACTATCACTGTACTTGTAGCCGCAGAATTTTAATTTTTTTATTTTCTCATCATTTTGCCTACCGGGCCCTGCGGGCTGGGCAAAAGATGCGGTAGTAAAGAGGATCAGGTTAACGAGAAAAATTAAAGCACTTTTCATGCGTTGAAGATAAGGTTTGTATTGAATCTGTTGCGTTTTGTGTAAATGCTTATTTATTGTATTTTTACCTCCAGCTAAGGACCTCACCCCAACCCCTCTCCCCCGAAATGATCGGGGTCGGCGACAAGGGAGAGGGAACCGGGAGAAATAAGCGAAGATTGCTGCGAAGTTTAATAAATCTAAAATCTACAATCAACATGGATGTTTTTGAAAAATTGGTAAAGGATGGCGGGCCCATTGGCCAGCACATGGACAGGGCACATGGATATTTCACTTTCCCAAAATTAGAAGGCGAACTAGGCCCCCGGATGAGTTTTCGTGGTAAGGAAATGATCGTTTGGAGCCTGAATAATTATTTAGGCCTGGTAAACCATCCCCAGGTGCGTAAAGTTGATAGTGAAGCCGCTGCAAAATACGGTATGGGAAACCCCATGGGTGCCAGGATGATGAGTGGCAATACGGCAAAGCACGATGAGCTTGAAAAAGTGATCAGCGAATTTGTAAGCCGCGAAGATACCATGCTGCTGAACTTTGGCTACCAGGGCATCATGAGTTGTATTGATGCATTGGTTAACC
>JANNYY010000054.1:0-4509 GCA_031410355.1 Chitinophagaceae bacterium
GGTATTTTGCGGCCCAGTATTTTTTTAGGCAGGTTGCGCAGTTTCATCAGGTCTTTGGTATATAGTGCACACTCAAAAGTTTTAACCTGGTCCTGGTAAAAAGAGCGTTTTTTTATAGCCTGCCTTATGATGGCATACGCAGGATCTTCGCCACTCTTCACCACTACTTCCGTCATATCCAATTGCTGGTTTGCGATGATAAAAGTTATTTCTGCATCTTCATTTTTAACGGTAATGGTTTTTTCCTGTTTAGCATAACCTATATGCTGGCAAACAACTGTGTATGTTCCCGGCAATACCGAAAAAGAAAATTTAGCCTTATTGTTAGCGCTGGCGCCAGTAGATGTGCCTTTTATGGTAACTGAAGCGTAAGGCAACAGGTCGCCTTTATCTGAAAATACAGTACCATAAATTTTTTGGGCTGATGTGGTGTTTGCAAAAAAAATAAAAAGTAACAATAAAGTTTTGGGCATAATTTGTTTTGAGTACAACAAAATTAACAGCGATTTTGTTACTGAAACTGTAAATTTAATTAACGCATTTTTTTATACTTTGGATTTGCGCAGGTAGCTGCCTGCCAATGCTGCGAAACCCGCAACCAGTGCGCCAATTAAAGCTGTAGCCAATATCAGCAGCATTGGGTTATCTATTTTTAAAATAAGCTGCGATACTTTATGTGCCAGCACATGATGATTGTTATTGCTCATCCAAAAACTTAAACCTCCCCATAAAAAAAGCAGTGCAGCAAATGCTGTAAAAAATGCCTTGGCGGGTTTTTGTGGAATTAATGCCGCTATTACAAAAGCTGCAATGACAATGCTCCACCAGGGAAGAAATAAACAAAGCGCAAAAGCTAATAAAGCTGTAAGTATAAAAGAGATGAAAAATTTCATTGTATTGGTTTAGGAGTTTAGATGTTTAGAAAGTTTAGGTGTTTAGAAGTTTAGGTGTTTAGAAAGTTTAGGTGTTTAATAATTTTGGAATTATGATAATCAATTATTGCTGTCATGCTGATGCATTTTATTAGCAAATCAGCAAATCAGCACATTAACTAATTACCGGCTGAAAGTCATTTTTCCCAAAACCCGCTTATCTCCCGTTTCTTCTTTTGTCATCATCCACAAAGCGTAATATTTTCCGGCAGCCCATTGGTCAACAAAACTATCATAGTACTTGCTGCCAGGGTTACCGCTTTGCCCGCCGGGATACACACCGTAGGCTTCTGTTTTAGCGGTAAGGCTTACCACCATGCGCCAGCTTGGGCCTGTTATTTGTTTTGCTGCATTAATTGTATTTGCCCCGCCGCCAATTGGCAAATTCATTCTGCTGAATGGTGCCAGCTTTATTAAATGATCAATATGAGTTGCCTTATATTTTTCCCAATCCAGGCTGCCCCCGGTTTCTGTTTTCTTTAATTCAACGGCAGCTTTCTTAAAGGCTGCCGTAATATCATCGGCCAGGGTTTCTGTTTGTGGTGTGGTAATATTATCCAAAAATTTATAGGCAGAATCTTTCAATACCGCTTCAAGCAAAGAACTTTCAAAAGGATGCATAATAACTTTGGGTGCCCTGGCATATTCATCATTAAAAACGGTATCTGCAAAATTTTTCCACAGCAGATCAAAAACTGTTGCTCCCTTTGACCCCACATCATTCCTAAAATTCCAGTTTTTTAATAAATCAAGATAATTTTTTTCATCACTGCTTAATGCTCCTTCTGCTATGTTTTTTAAAAACAATGGCGTGGCCATTGCGGCAAAAGGATTGTGGTTATCTGTTTGCAAAGCCATCATATCCTGTGGCGTAATATTGTTCATTGCAGTTAACCGCTTATTAATTTCATAACCACGGTATACCGGATAATTTCTGCCCAGGTAATATGGATACGTATTATCATCAACCGGCTTTTGATTGGCACTGCTTATAAAACCTCTTTCGGGATTATATTGATAAGGCACTTCATCCTGCGGAATCATAGCCTTCCATAAATAATTGGTATCGGTACCCGGCATAATAAAATCTCCCTGCCCCTTCCATTTAGCTGGCCAGGCACCTTGCGTACGAATAGCAATGTCGCCGCTTTTACAAGCAAAGGCAATATTTTGACCCGGTGTATGAAAGTTAGCTGCGGCTGCCTGGTAATCGGCATAATTTTTTGCCCGGTCTATTAAATTAAAAAATTTCAATTCGTTACTGGGGTCATGCGCAGTCCAGCGTACGGCGTAGTTTTTACTATTTGTGGTTTTGCCGCCACTAAAGGTTTTATCGTACATAACAGGGCACCAGTTATTACCCAATTGCACATAAGCTACCGAATCAATAAAATCAGTTTGCCCTTTTATTTTTATGGTATCAATTCTAAATTTTGTTGTATGATACGTTCCATTAAATAAATATTCGGTGCGACTGTCATCTTTAAATTGTATTTCGTAATAATCCCGCACATCTCTGCCGCCATTGGTAACCCCAAAGGCACAACTATCATTAAATCCTATGACAATACTTGGGGCTCCGGGAAAAGAAACGCCGTAAGCATTAAAGGATGGTGTTGATATCTGCATTTCGTACCAAAGTGATGGAAGATTTAATCCCAAATGCGGATCGTTGCATAAAATGGGGGCACCGCTTTTTGTTTTAGTACCACTTACAGCCCAGTTATTGCTGCCCTTATCCGGGTCGTGTTTTTCGTTTTGGGTAACAGCAATTGCAGTGGCATTTAAATAAACCGAATCAACATTTGCGGGCGCAACAGGAAATATTGTTTGTGGTTGAAAAGCAGTACCCTTTGGAATAACAGGGTCTAAAGAATCCTGTATAAGAGGAAATAGTTTTGCAAAATCAGCTGCACTAAAAAAAAGTTTTGCGTTGGTCATTTCAAAATCATCCTCACGTGCAGCCAAATCATAACTCATAAATTTTAAAAATAATGAAGTTTTAAAATTACTCCAGGGCTCGGGCTTATACCCTAATAATTTATATTCTACCGGAAGCGAACTTTCAGTTAGTGTATTGATGTAAGCATTTACACCTGCAGTATAAGCATCGTATTCCGATTTTATTGCCGCATCTTTTTCCATTTCTTTCTCAGCAATTTCGGCAGCGTAAAGCATCCCCAGCCTTCGCATGCTTCTGTCATTATTTAAAAAGCGTATGTCTTTACCACCAAGAATTTCACTGAGCCTGCCTCCGGCAACATGTGTTTGAAACTCCATTTGCCAAAGCCTGAATTTTGCATGCAAAAAGCCCTGAACAAAATAGGCATCGTTTTCCTGCACGGCAAAAATATGAGGCACCAAACGGTCATCTAAATAAACATCTACGTTACCGGTTAATTCAGGAAATTTCAGATTGGCTGTAAAATTTTCGGAAGCAGGCTCGGCATTTTGCCAAAAGCCATGCTGCGGGCTTAAAAAGCTTCCAAAGGCAGGGGCTTCTTTCCCACCAATTGTTAGCCTGGTATTTAAAGTAATTACCAATACCGTAGTAATAGCAGCAGCAATAAAAAAAGGAACAATTTTCATAAAACCCATTATTTAACGTAAAATACTAAAAATCCCCTATAATATCCTTTTATACCTTAAAACCCCGGCCGTGCCTTAATAAAAAATTAAACATTGTAATCATTGGTTATTAACTTTTTACCAGTGTTATAGTTGCATAATACTTGCATTGGCCTGCTGTGGTATGATGTTTGTTTATAACAAAGCATAAACACAAACCAGATTATTAAACAAACTTAATTATTATGAAAAAGAACATATTCTTTTTAGTTCCTGCTTTTCTATTTACATTTTTCTTTTTAGCCTCCTGCAATAAAGATGATACAACTACCGCAGGTACCACGGCAAATGTTCAGGGTAAATGGACAGGAGTATATACCCCACCACTTGGACCGAGCCCGTATTATGCTTTAACTTTTAATAGTAATGGTACTGTTTTGGTTGAACAAAGGGATATGGCTGCCCCCGATGTTGCAACTGGCACCTGGACTATATCAGGAAATAATATTAATGCCACCTATACATTTACAGGCGCAATGACAGGAACATTTTCGATAGCGGGAACTTATAATGCAACCACAGCACCAGCAAAAATAACCGGAACTATAGGAAGTGGATCAGCTACAAGTGGTGTAGCAACGTTTACAGTTACAAAATAGAATAATAATATCCTTTATAGAAAAATTAAAACAGTTTGACTATTGTAGTCAGGCTGTTTTATTTTTGTGCAGATGGAAGATTTATCTACAGATATTAAAAACATTTTAGGATTACAACTCCCCAGCGACCCCCGCTGGGTTAATTTGGCCGGTTTACAATTAGAAGAAATTTTAACCGATCATGCTTACTGCGAACAAAAAGCCGCAACAACCTGCATTTCTTTAATTACTAAAAATCCGGAAAAAGAATTACTCGTAGAAGAACTTGCGCCGATTGTTACTGAAGAGTGGGGACACTTTAGAATGGTGATTGCCGAACTGAAGAAACGTAACCTTAAACTGGGCAGGCA
>JANNYY010000055.1:0-4253 GCA_031410355.1 Chitinophagaceae bacterium
AGTGAAGATTGCTGGATAAATTTTTTTCGGTTCATCCTGTTAAGGTAAAAAGAAAATGCATCCCAATAAGAGATGCACTGCTGTATTTTTTTCTATGGTAATTATTCTATATCACTTTCTTTCTGTCTCAGCGGGGTTTTCACAGCAGCCTCTTAACTTAAAAGCCTCTTACGTGAAACCCCGATGTATAACACGCTTAAACCATCAAACTGCCACTTTATAAATTTCTGAAATGCACAGGCAAAAAATGTTTTACCTCCCCTGCTTCGTAAAATGAAGCACTACTGTGTTCATATTCAATAAAATCTTTTGCCAGTTGCCATTTACCGCTTACCGGATTGTAATGAATGTAATCCAGTTTCTGCATTAAAAATTTATCAGAAAAAATTGCCTTTGCATCAAAAGAATCTTTAAATACTTTATGCACCTGCCCTTTCTTTTTTTCTCTTTCAGTAACTGATGCCGATAATAATTCCAGCATACCTGTTTCATTTTTTTCTTTAAGCCGTTCAATTATTTCATAAGCCATAAAACGCTTTGCATTGCCAATAATTTTATTCAAATCAAAATCCGCATCTGGAAAATGCAGGATACAATGAAGGTGATTTGGCATAATAACATAAGCAACTGTATCTGTTTTTTCTTTTTTTAAAATATTAAACCAATTGTAAACCAGGTCATAGCTTTTTGTGATTTCTATTAACGGGAGCCAGTTAAAGCAGGTAAATGTACAGAAGTACATAGAATAAGCATTGGAGTGTTTGTATTTAACCGGCATATAATAAAGTTAAGGAATTGGGAGAATTATTAAGCAGAAGTCTTAAACATCGGGGTTTCGCAGAAAGTGTATTATTAAACATTGAGACTGCTTGCGAAAACCCCGCTGAGACTGAATATAATAAAGTTAAGGAATTGCCTGAGTTATTAAGCAAGCCGCCTTCAAACATCGGGGTTTCGCAGAAAGTGTATTATTAAAAATTGAGTCTGCTTGCGAAAACCCCGCTGAGACACAATAAGAGATGCACTGCTGTATTTTTTTCTATGGTAATATTCTATATCACTTTCTTTTTAATAACCGCATCTTCGCCTGCTGACATCAAAAAAACCCTTTCTTTAAGCAGGTACCCGTTTCCATGTTCACAAAAATGTACTTTAAGGTTTTGAATACTTATGGGGCTGCCATCGGGTATATCGCCAATATTTGAATGCAATATATCATGGCCATCAATGATGATTACCAGGCCGCTTCCAATAGCTTCCATTTTGTTTCCATTGGTTATCAGCATGCCGGTATCTTCGCCCAAACCTATGCCAATACAAGCGGGGTTGGTAGCAACAGCCTGTGCAAGCCTTCCAAATCTTCCCCGCTTTTCAAAATGCGAATCAAAGATCACATCGTCCATAAAACCCAGGCCGGTAGTAATTTTTACCTCGCCTTTTAAATGTGCCCTGGCCGCATTACCCTCATAAATCATGGTATTACTCATGGCCATGGCCCCGGCAGATGTTCCGGCTATAACAAATGCTTCTTCATTATAAAAACGGTCTAGAATTTTTTCAAAAAAAACGGTGCCGCCAAATGTACTGCTCAGGCGCAACTGGTTGCCGCCGCTAAACATGACTACATTACAGGTACTGATGCGTTCCAGATAGTCGGCATTTGCTGTATCTGCCCGGTTTCGGATATGCATTAAACCAATATCGGTACAACCTATTTTACCAAAAGCATTGAGATAATTATCTCCCACTTCGTAAGGGATGGTACTTGCAGTGGTGATGACTTCTATGCGGCTAAGGGGGCCGCCGGCTTCATCTACGATACGGCGAAGAATGCCGAGCCCGAAAAAATTGACGTTATTGCGCTGGGTCGTTCCGTTCTCCAGGTCTGTACCCTTATCTTCTGCCCCACCAATCGCAATTAGTTTTCCTTTAGCAAATTGCATTAAATCATTTTTGTGATTAATACAAAAGTAAGGGAAATCAAATTTGCATACTGTTTACTACTTGTTAACTGATGTTAATTACTTTTAGTTTCAGCCTTTAACAAACGCTGATATGCCTTCCACAAGCCTGTCTAAATTTTTTGTGCTGGTATACACATTGGGTGTAATTCTTACACCGCTTATATTTTCCCAAACAATTCCCACAGTATGAATTTTGTAATTTTCCCATAAAAAACTATCCAGTTCAGCAGGTTTTTTACCTTCTATACTTATAAGCCCTATGGCACAACCAAATTCTTTTTTAAACGATGTATGCAGTTTTACTTTGGGCAGATCCTTTACTTTATTCATCCAGTAATTCTTTAAATAAAGCAGGCGTTCTTCTTTTCTTTTACTGCCAATCATATCATAAAAATCAATGGCTTTATCAATGGCTTCTTCAATATAAAACGGGCGGGTGCCTAAATGTTCAAACTTGCGGATGTTATCATCTTCTTTTTCTCCTGCGCCAAACAATGGCCATATACTTTTAATTTTTTCTTTACGTACATACAGGAAACCTGTGCCAATGGGCGCCCCCAGCCATTTGTGCAAACTGGTTCCAAAATAATCGCAGTTTAAATCGGGAATTAAAAATTCGAACTGGGCAAATGTATGTGCGCCATCAACCAGTACATCAATGTTTTTTTTCTTAGCTGCATCTGCAATTTTTTTCACCGGCATTTTCTGTCCAATCCAGTTTATCATGTGTGTTACCTGCACCAGTTTTGTTTTTTCTGTAAATGCATCGGTGTATTTTTTAACTAAGTAATTTTCATCTTCGCTGGGTAATTCTAAATCAACCCAAACTAATTTTATTCCATCTCTTTTTTCACGTTGTTTCCAGGCGCCTATCATATTTGGATAATCCTGTTTGGTTAGCACAACTTCATCACCGGCTTTTAAGTCAATGCCAAAGATCACCGTTTCCAAAGCTTCTGATGCATTGCGGTGCAGGGCAATTTCTTCTGCATCGCAACCGGCAAGTTTTGCCAGGTTTTTGCGTAAAGGCTCCCTGCCCTGGTCAATAACCCGCCACATAAAATAACTGGGTGCCTGGTTACAGATGTCGTAATTGGTTTTCATAGCATCGGCAACAGGTTTTGGTGCAGGTGCAACGCCGCCATTATTTAAGTTGATAAAATTTGGTGCAATGCTGTAAGATTGCTGCACAAAATACCAGAACTCTTCGTCGGTTGCAAGATCGGATGGAGGGATTGATGATACGTTTTTTAAAGCAGATTGAAGTTCACGGCTCCATGCCGGTTGTAACAGGCTGGCTGTAAGGGCGGCACCCGAAAGCAGGCCAAGTTTATTGATAAAAGAACGGCGGTTAGGCATAACACTAAATTAAGTAAAAGAATTTTTACAAAGTCACAAATAAATATATCTTTATAAAAACAATAAAGATGAAGAATTTATCTGAAATAGAACAATCCGTTGCCAAACTTCCTGACGATGATTTTGCAAAGTTCAGGCAATGGTTTTGGAAATATGAAAATGAAAAATGGGATACCCGGATTGAAAAAGATATTGCCGAAAAAAAATTAGATGCACTTGCCAGCAAGGCTTTAGATGATTATAATAATGGGAAATATAATCTCCTATGAAGCATTTTACTGTCCCTTCTTTTTGGGCTTGTTATGAAAAACTTCCAGTAGATATTAAAGAACAGGCGGATAAAAATTATCAGTTGCTATAAGAAAACCCAAATCACCCTTCCCTTCATTTTAAGAAAATTGAAAAATACTATTCAGTCAGAGTAAGTTTGCGTTACAGGGCTTTAGGTATAGAAGTTGAAGATGGCATACTGTGGTTTTGGATTGGCACACATGCCGAATATGAAAGGCTGATCAATTAGTTCTTAGCATAAGA
This sequence comes from Chitinophagaceae bacterium, assembly GCA_031410355.1. GTDB lineage: Bacteria > Bacteroidota > Bacteroidia > Chitinophagales > Chitinophagaceae > Ferruginibacter. The sequence continues at coordinate 3,858 of JANNYY010000055.1, forward strand.
GATAATTTTCCGTTACCTGATAACTTAATTCATACCAACAGCAACAAGCCAAATTTCAATATCAGCCTTTGTTGCAGAAACATCAGCTTTTGTAACATTCAGTTGCTGCCAGTTGGCAAATATATTACTGTTGCTATTGAGATCGTAAGCAATTGTTGCGGCCTCATTGGCAAATTTTACATCAAAATATTTTATACCCGCATAATATCTTTGAGCAGGTTCTGTACTCACTTTTCTTGTAAGCTGTTTGTCAGCCGGGGGTTGAAATTTTCTTTCGGCAGTGGCCGGGTTCTGCCGGGCGACAATAACTGGATTTTGTTTGACAGTTAATTTTGTATCATTGGCAGCCGGGGCAGTGGCAGTATTAAAAGTAACGCCGTTTTTTGCTGCAGCCGA
>JANNYY010000056.1:0-1719 GCA_031410355.1 Chitinophagaceae bacterium
CAGACATCGGCGCCGCCGGCGGCGTAACCAACAGCAACACGGGCAGCACCGATCATATCAGTTTCGATGCGGTGGGCATCCCGGGCTTTCAGTTTATACAAGACCCGCTGGAGTACGAAACCCGTACCCATCACAGCAATATGGATACCTACGATCACCTGAGCATTGCCGACTTGCAGCAGGCCGCCGTAATTGTTGCGGCCTTTGTATATAACAGTGCCATGCGTACCGAAATGATACCCCGTAAACCTTTACCAAAACCTGAAAAATTTGTTTTTGATACGGATTTTCCGTTTTGATGGATAGTCCTGAGCGAAGTCGAAGGAAGCTTGCTGCTAATTTCGAGCGAAGTCGAGAAACGAGCGAAGTCGAGAAATGGGTAAATTTAAAAAATGTTATTTTATTTTTTTGTTACAGGCATTTGTACCCTGATCAGGCTTCATTGGCGACGCTCCGTTCATCGGTAAATCTTTGGGGAACTTTAATTATGTTTTATTGAAAGTAGCTTTTCAAATAAAGACTCAATTTAAAAATATTTTTGAACTAAATCTGTATTAAAATGTAATTGTACAAAGGCTAAGGAAATACATAAACCCAACGCATTCTTCGCATTGGTTTTGAACATCCAAACCTAATAAGAATTTAATGTTTATACAAGCAATCCAAAAAATATCATCTAACAAATAATTATGACAACTACTTCATTAAAAGAAATTAAAATTGAAAAAACTCCACAGCAAAATCAACCTTTTGCAGCATCAAAAAAATTCTCACGTTTGGTGGGCCTTGTTGAAAAGCAATACCAGTCCGTTGCTGCAGGTACAGGCAATATCCCTTTTGCATTACGCACAAGTAAGGGGCCGCTGCATGTCTTTGGCGGCAAAGAACCCGCCTTTACCATCATTGTAAATAATGAGCAGGCTGTGGCAGCGCTCAGCACCCTCAACCAAAACACGATCATTGATGCTTACCTGGCCGGCCATATAGACCTGGAAGGTGATATCATGGGCGTACTTGCATTAAGGGAACTTTTTACCGATAAAAGAGGGATGCAATTTTTATGGCGCTTCATCCGGCCATTTCTTTTTGGCCAGGTAAAAAGTGATAAAAAATGGATCGCCAGTCACTATGATACCGAGGCAGCATTCTTCCTGCTGTTTTTAGATAACAGGCACCGTGCTTATTCGCAGGCGGTTTACCAGCACGATGATGAAGCGCTTGAAGATGCCCAAACCCGCAAACTTGATTTTGCATTAGAAGCCGTAAAAGCAAAGCCCGGAGACCGTGTACTTGATATTGGCAGCGGGTGGGGATCCGTTGTAGAGTATGCAGGCAAAAAAGGAATACAAGTTACTTCACTTACTATTTCCAGCCGTTCGCAGGAGTATGTACAAAAAATAATAGACAGTGAAAAACTGCCATGCCAGGTGTTGTTGCAACATTTCATGGAACATGCACCCGCAGAAAAATACGATGCCATTGTTAACTGTGGCGTTACCGAACACCTGCCCGATTATGCAGCTTCGCTTAAACAATACGAAAAGCTGCTGAAACCCGGCGGGCGGCTATACCTTGATGCAAGCGCCGACCGGGTAAAAAATGCACACGGTTCATTTATGGGGCGCTATGTTTTTGAAGGCAATGCATCGCTGCTTTGCCTGCACGAATACCTTACTGAAGTTGCCAAAAGCCCGTTCCAGCTTGCAGGCGTTTGGGACG
>JANNYY010000057.1:0-16885 GCA_031410355.1 Chitinophagaceae bacterium
GCTCCCGGCCATTCGCCGGGCCATATTTGTTTTTATTGCGCCAAACAAAATTTCATCATCAGCGGCGATGTGCTGTTTAACCGCAGCATTGGCCGTACCGATTTGCCTGGAGGCAATCATCAAACCCTAATAAAAAATATAAGAGAAAAATTATTTGTTTTACCTGATGAAACCGTTGTGTACAGCGGGCATGGGGAACAAACTACCATTGGGGAAGAAAAAATACATAACCCGTTTTTTCAATAAAACAAAATGCTAGCCAACTGTATGCTGTAAAAAATCGTAACTCTCTTTACAAACTAATTTTTCAGCATTTCTTTTATAACATTTAAAATTAACTATTATGGAAAAATTTGCATTATTGGCAAGGGTAGAAGCCAAGCCCGGTAAAGAAGCTACCGTGGCTGAATTTTTAAAAAGTGCCTTGCCCTTGGCGCAAGCCGAGGCTGGTACAGTAAGATGGTACGGCCTTAAAATAAACGAAAATACGTTTGGTATTTTTGATACATTTGAAACGGAAGATGGCAGAAGTGCGCATTTGCAGGGCCAGATCGCAGCAGCTTTAATGGCCAATGCAGCAGAACTTTTGGCAAAGGATCCGGTAATTGAATTTGTAGACCTGTTAGCAGTTAAATAGAATCTTAAAAACAAAAAATACGAATATTAAAATCGCCCTGTACACATGCAACGGGGCTATTTTATTTCCATACATAATTCAATCAACACGCCATTGGTGTTTTTGGGGTGAAGAAAACATACCAATTTATTATCCGCACCAGCCTTTGGTTCTTCGTTCAGTAAAACAAATCCTTCGCCCTGCAGGCGTTTCATTTCTGCTTTAATATCTTCAACTTCAAAAGCAATATGATGCATGCCTTCGCCTTTACGCTCTATAAATTTTGCAATAACACCATCCGGATCAGAACTTTCCAGTAGTTCAATTTTGGTTTCGCCTTTTTGAAAAAATGCCGTATTTACATTTTCGCTTGCTACTTGTTCTGTCTTGTAACAGGGACTATTCAGCAGCTTTTCAAACAATGGAATAGATATTGCCAAATTTTTTACAGCAATACCAATATGTTCTGTTTTTAGCATAAAAGTTGATTTTTAGCCACGGATTACACCGATTTTCACTGATTTCATCCGTGGAAATTCGTGTAATCCGTGGCAAACAAAAATTCACGAAGTGAATTAAAAATATTTTAAAAAAGCCCATCAGTTTACGAAATAAGTAAAATGAATGCCAGCCTTTAAATGGAATAGCTAAAATAGAACCTTTTGCAGTAAATTTGCGTTATTGGAACAGAAACTAAACAGATAGATTTTATGTTGAAATTGCCCATTTATTTAGATAACAACGCTACTACGCCGATGGACCCCAGGGTGCTGGAAGCTATGACCCCATATTTTTTAGAGCATTTTGGTAATGCCGCCAGCCGTAACCATCCTTTTGGCTGGGAGGCAGAAGAAGCTGTGGATTATGCACGGGAGCAGGTGGCCAAACTGATTGGCGCCGATCCTAAAGAAATAATTTTTACATCGGGTGCTACCGAAGGCGATAACCTGGCCATTAAAGGCGTGTATGAAATGTATGCCAGCAAAGGCAATCATATCATCACTGCTACAACCGAGCATAAAGCAGTTTTGGATACCTGCAAACATATTGAAAAAATTGGCGGAGAAGTTACTTACCTGCAGGTTAATGCCGAAGGTTTACTTGATCTGAAAGAACTGGAAGCAGCTATCAAACCTACAACCATCCTCATTGCCATCATGTATGCCAATAACGAAATTGGCGTGGTAATGCCTATTAAAGAAATAAGTGCCATTTCAAAAAAACATTGTGTATTGTTGTTCAACGATGGTACCCAGGCGGTTGGTAAAATACCGGTTGATGTAAACAAAGATGGTATTGACCTGATGGCTTTTACTGCGCATAAAATGTATGGTCCTAAAGGCGTTGGCGCTTTGTACGTTCGCCGTAAAAACCCAAGGGTAAAAGTTACGGCTCAAATGGATGGTGGCGGTCACGAACGTGGTATGCGCAGCGGAACTTTAAATGTACCCGGTATTGTTGGCTTTGGTAAAGCCTGCGAAATTTGCATGCTGGATATGGTAGAAGATACCAAGCGTATCAGTAAAATGCGTGATCATTTGGAGACAGAATTATTAAAACTGGAAGAAGCTTATGTAAATGGCAGCCGTGAACACCGCCTGCCTCATGTTGCCAATATTTCATTTAAACACGTAGAGGGAGAAGGATTACTGATGGGCTTTAATAAAAACATTGCGTTAAGCAGCGGATCTGCCTGTACCTCTGCATCATTGGAACCCAGCTATGTGTTGAAAGCATTGGGCCTTGGCGATGACCTGGCACATTCTTCGCTACGTTTTGGTTTAGGAAGATTTACATCAGATGAACAGATTGAATACACCATTAAAGCGATAAGTGAAACGGTTTTAAAGTTAAGGGAAATGAGTCCGCTTTGGGAAATGTATAAAGAAGGTATAGATTTGAGTACTATTGAGTGGGCAGCACATTAGTAAGTACGATGTGTGAGGTACGATGTACGACATACTTCACACATTTAAGAAATAATTGTCGTACATCAAACATCTAAAATCTAACATAAAATGGCATATTCAGAAAAAGTAATCGACCACTACCAAAATCCCAAGAATGTTGGTACGCTGGATAAAAGCGCAAAAAATGTAGGTACCGGCTTAGTTGGCGCACCGGAGTGTGGAGATGTTATGCGTCTTCAAATTCAGGTAGATGATAGCGGTATGATAACCGATGCCAAATTTAAGACCTTTGGATGCGGCTCTGCTATTGCTTCTTCTTCTTTGGCTACCGAGTGGCTTAAAGGAAAAAGTGTAGATGACGCATTGAAGATTGATAATATGGACATCGTGGAAGAATTAAACCTGCCGCCCGTAAAAATACACTGCAGTGTTTTGGCCGAAGATGCAATTAAATCAGCCATCAACGACTACCGTGTAAAAAACGGTATGGAAGAAATTAAGTTTGAGGAGAGTGTGGTACATTAATTTGAGCTGTTAGCTTCAAGCTATTAGCCATTAGCAAATCATGCTAAGCTAAAAGCTAACGGCTAAAAGCTAAAAGCTAAACAATGGTAGCAACAGAAAACAGCATATTTATTAGCGACAAAGCAAAAACCAAAGTCATTAAACTGATGGAAGAAGCTGGCGTGGCCGGTGATGATACTCATTTTTTAAGAGTAGGTGTAGTTGGGGGCGGTTGCAGCGGACTAAGTTATAAAATGGATTTTGATAATGAAGTAAAACCAATGGACCAGGTTTTTGAAGATAAAGGGATAAAGATTGTGTGCGACCTGAAGAGTTTTTTATACCTGGTAAATACTGAGCTGGAATTTAGTGATGGCCTTAATGGCAAAGGTTTTTATTTCAACAATCCCAATGCCAGCCGCAGTTGCGGGTGCGGCGAAAGTTTTGCAGTTTAAAAGAGCTTTAAAAATATTAAAATGCCTCCTGTATGTACAGGAGGCATTTTTTATATAAACAATTATTCAGACGGCGGTGCAGGTGGTGCAGGTGGTGCTGGCGGTGGTGGCGGCGGTGGTGGTGGCAAGATGCCGTATTTATTTTCATAATAAGGCCTGTTGGCATTCCACTTTTCCAGCGAAATTTTTTCAGTTACGCTTCCCTTTTTCATATATACAAGATTCTTACCGTTATAATAATGCACAGATAGGTTATATCCTTTATCACTAACTATAACTGGTGGCGTAAATGCTGCTATTTCGGGTGGTGCCGGAGGGGGTGGCGGTGGTACTGGTGCTTGCGGAGGTAATGGTAATTCCGGCGGTGGAGGCGGCGGTGGCGGTGGTGGTGCAACATTATAGACTGATAATGCCGGTTGCGCTGGCGTTACCGCCTTTTCGGCTTTTGTTTTTTGTGCTATAATATCAGTAGAAACCGAACATACAAATAGCATCAGCAATATTTTTTTCATAATAATAATTTTTATTTAGATGCCAATCCTCTGTTAATCCATAAAAGGCATAAAAATAAAAATCCCCCTGCCTTTAGAGGCAGAGGAATGCACTTGGTATTGGTAAACTGTTAGTTTTGTAACGGCTCACACACCTTAAAATAAACGTTCATTTTTTTAATAAGATGGCGGTCCATTTCAAATATCAAGACAATCGTTTTTTTAGAAATGCTGCACCGGGTATATTACCGGGTACTTTACTATTAAGGTTATATTAACCTGTTATATAGTAAATTGCAGCAATTTTAAAATTCATGTGGAGCATTTCTAAAAAAGAGCTTAACCAGTTTTTCAGCAGCCTTACCGGCTATATTGCTATTATCCTTTTTTTATTGATCAATGGCGTATTTCTGTTTATACTCCCCGATAGCAGCATTTTTGAATTTGGTTACGCTTCGCTTGATAAATTTTTTGAACTGGCCCCCTGGATATTCATGTTCCTGGTGCCGGCCATTACCATGCGTTCATTATCTGATGAATTTAAAGCCGGTACATTTGAGATACTTAAAACAAAACCGCTCTCTTCCTGGCAAATTGTATGTGGAAAATATTTTTCCATCCTGGTTGTACTGTTGCTGGCTATTATACCGAGCATCATTTACATAATAACTATAAAGGCATTAAGTGCACAGGGCGGTATTGACAGTGGCGGCATACTGGGTAGCTATATCGGGTTGTTTTTGTTAGCGGCTGTTTTTGCAGCCATAGGCCTGTGTTGCAGCGGATTTACAAATAATGCGGTAGTTGCTTTTTTGATAAGCGCATTCAGTTGTTTACTCTTATATTTTGGATTTAATGCACTGAGTAAACTCCCTTTTTTTGCAAACGGGTTGGATTACTATATCGAAATGCTGGGCATTGATTTTCATTACCGCAGCATTAGCCGCGGCGTGCTCGATAGCAGGGACCTGGTTTATTTTATCAGTATCATATTTATTTTCTTATTAACTACCGTAAAAAATCTCCATAAAAAGTAAATGGGTGTATTAAATACAATATTGAAAAGTAAATTTTGGTTATTGATAACTATTGCGGCACTGGTTGCCCTTAACTGGCTGGCATCATGGTATCATACCCGTGTTGATTTTACCAACGAAAAAAGATTTACCCTTTCATCGCCCACAAAAAAGGTTTTACAAAAATTAGATAGTGTGGTACAGGTTGATGTTTTTTTAAAAGGCGATTTCCCCAGCGGGTTTAAAAAATTAGCCAGCAGTACCAATGAAATATTGAGTGAGTTTAAAGAAATTGCCGGCAAAAAATTTCAATACCGTTTTATTGGTCCCGATGAAAATGTGGAAGGTACAAATGTTTTATGGGCCGATACATTGGGAGCGCTGGGTTTTTATCCAATCAACCTTACCTCTCAAATAAAAGAAGGACAGCAGCAACAAAATATTTACCCGGTTGCTTTTGTTCATTATAAAGAAAATGTATTGCCGGTAATGCTTTACCAGGGCAAAACAAAAGCCATCACCTATCCCGAAATTAACAGTGCCGAAGCCATGATGGAATTTAATTTCATAAGCGCTGTAGATAAACTGATGCAAAAAGAAAAACCGGTTGTGGGTTATACAGTTGGCAATGGCGAGCCAACAGGTTATACTGTAGAAGACCTGGTGAAAAATACCTTGCAGCAGCAATATCAATTTTATACAATTAACCCCAATACGCAACCTGCAATTCCCAAAGAATTTAAAGTACTGTTTGTAATTAAACCCACTCAGCCATTTTCTGAGGAAGCAAAACTTAAGCTTGATCAGTATGTAATGAATGGTGGTAAAATTTTGTTCTTTCTTGATAAATTAAATGCAGAGCTTGACAGCCTGCAAACTAAAAAAGGAGAAGTGGTTGCTTACGACCGCGGGCTTGAACTGGATGATATGTTGTTTAAATATGGTGTAAGAATTAACCCTGACCTGGTGATGGACCTGCAATGCGATTTTTTGCCTTTTGATGTAAGTGGTAATAAGCAGTTTGAATTGCTGCCCTGGAATTATTTCCCGGTTTTCGAAACAAAGTCAAACCATGTTATTAATAAAAACCTGGGTTTTGTAAGCGGCCGGTTTGTAAACTCCATTGACACCGTAGAAGCCGAAGGCATAAAAAAAACAATTTTATTAAGTTCATCAGCAAACTCACGAACCATTGCAACGCCTGCATTGATAAGCGTTCTGGAAAATGTCAATGCAGCAGAAAACGAAAAATTTAAAAAGTCAAATATTCCTGTAGCAGTTTTGTTGGAGGGCAAATTTAAATCCCTTTTCTCCAACCGGCTATCGCAGGCTATGAATGATTCCCTGCAAAATATTGGTGCTGTATTTGTACCACAAAATATAACAGACAATAAAATGATTGTTGTAGCTGATGGTGATATAATATTAAATTCTGTAGTTAAAGGTAACCAGGCCATTCCCATGGGGATGAACCCGTTTACTTTTGGATCGCAGCGTGAGTTTGCATTTGCCAACAAAGATTTTTTGCAAAACTGTTTAGATTATCTCATCAATACATCCAATTTATCCGAAGCCAAAGCAAAAGATTATACGTTACGTTTGCTGGATAAGAAAAAAGTAGAAGATCAAAAAACCACCTGGCAGGTAATTAATATCCTTATACCGGTGATACTGGTTTTATTATTTGCACTGGTTTATCAATTTATAAGAAGAAGAAAATACACGGTAGTGTAAATATGGAAAATACACAATTAACCTATATTGTTTTTGCTGTTATACTTGTGGTTTCACTTATTGCAGACCTGGGACTGATGAGTAAAAAAGGCCAGAAGGTTACCATAAAACAGGCCTTATACCAAACCTTTTTTTGGGTAGGCCTGGCATTGGCATTTTGTGTTTTTTTATGGATAGAAAAAGGGCAAAAACCTGCACTGGAATACCTGAGTGCTTACCTGATGGAGTGGAGCCTGAGCATAGATAACATTTTTGTATTCATACTTATTTTTACAGCCTTTAGTGTAAAAGAAAAAAACTACGGACGGGTATTGTTGATAGGGATATTAATGGCAATTGTTTTCAGAATTATTTTTATTACAGTTGGTGTGGTACTGGTCGAAAAATTTCACTGGTTGTTGTATGTGTTTGGTGGGTTCCTGGTGTACACAGGTTACAAAATGTTTGCATCGGTAGAGGAAGAAAAACAGTTTGATCCGCAAAAAAGCAAAGTCTATATTTTTTTAAAAAAATTTTTACCCCTTGCACCACATGATGGTAATGGTAAGTTTGCAGTTATAGAAAACGGCAAAAAAATGTACACCACGTCATTTGTAGTAGTGATGATGCTGGCAGCTATTGACCTGGTATTTGCATTAGATTCTATACCCGCTGTAATGGGCATAGTAGATACCAAAACTGCAAGTTACCAGCCCACTGCAAGATTGGTAATTTATACCTCTAATATTTTTGCAGTGCTGGGCCTGCGCTCTTTATTTTTCCTGTTAAGAAATGCGGTAAATAAATTTGATTACCTGCCCCAGGGTATTGCAATAGTATTAATATTTATTGGTGTAAAAATGCTGGCAGAGCACTGGATAAATCAATGGGTGGATAAAACCACACAGGTATTTATTTCGCTGGGCTTTATATTGGTTTGTTTGGCAGCATCTGTAGCTTACTCCATTTTTATTGACAGAGAAAATAAACACAAAATAGCAGAGCCTCACGATGACCAGGCGCATTAACCGGCACATAATGCAATAAAACTATTGCCTTACAATAAATAATTGATGTACAACATTGCAGACATAGAAAAAATAACTGCTGGTAAATTTTTATTAAGCAATAACCCTGCTGCTGTAATAGAACACCTGCTGATTGATAGCCGCAAATTATTATTTCCTTCTTCTACCTTATTTTTTACCTTAACAGGCACACGCAGGCAGGGCAATGCTTTTGTAAAAGATTTGTATAGTAAAGGGGTATGCAATTTTATTGTAGATGCGTCTTTCACTTTTTTACCGGAGGATTTTGCAGCAGCAAATATTATACAGGTAAAAAACGTATTGCAGGCATTGCAGCAATTAACCGGATACCACCGCAGTCAATTTGCTTTTCCTGTTATTGGTATTACGGGCAGCAATGGAAAAACCATTGTAAAAGAATGGTTGTACCAGTTGCTGCAAAACGATTTTAATATTGTACGCAGTCCTAAAAGTTACAATTCACAAATAGGTGTACCGCTGAGTGTTTGGCAAATAAATGCAGGCCATACGCTAGGTATTTTTGAGGCTGGCATTTCCCAGCCGGATGAAATGCAAAACCTGGCAAAGATCATAGCACCTACCATTGCTGTTTTTACCAGCATCGGCGAGGCGCATAGCGAAGGATTTTTAAACATCCGCCAAAAAATAAACGAGAAACTTAAACTGGCTGTTGACAGTAAGGTACTGATTTATTGTGCCGATGATCCCGATTTAAATGAAGCAGTAAATGCTTTTAAAAACAATGTGCGGTACGGTGATGATCTTGAACTTTTCTCCTGGAGCAAAAAAGAATCAGCTTCGCTGCAGATCATATCCACCCAGGCAGGCAATGGCGAAACAATTATTTCACTAAAATGGAAAGATGATCCTGCAAATTTTAAAATTCCCTTTACTGATACAGCATCGATAGAAAATGCAATAACCTGCTGTTGTGTTTTGTTGTATTTGGGTATAGATATAAAAATAATTGCAGAACGCATGTTGCATTTGCGGCCTGTAGAAATGCGGCTTGAATTAAAGCAGGGAATTAACAATTGTTCTATAATAAATGACAGTTACAGTGCAGATATAAATTCACTTACGATTGCACTTGATTTTTTACAGCAACAACAGCAACATGCAAAGCGTACTTTAATTTTGAGCGATATTTTGCAATCGGGTAAAAGCAGCGGAGACTTATATGCCGGTGTTGCTGCCATACTTGAACAGAAAAAAATCAACAGGTTTATTGGTATCGGCCCCGAGATCAGTAAACAAAAAGATACTTTTAAAAATATTGAAGAAACGGTTTTCTTTTCATCCACTGCCGAATTTAAACAGCAGTTTTACAGTCTGCATTTTTACAATGAAACTATTTTGTTAAAAGGTGCCAGGTTGTTTGAGTTTGAACAGGTAAGCCATTTACTGGAAGAGAAAACGCATCAAACCGTATTGGAAATAAACCTGAATGCCATCACCCATAATTTAAATACCTACCAGCAGTTGCTTAAGCCGGGTGTTAAATTAATGGCTATGGTTAAGGCTTTCAGCTATGGCAGCGGTAGTTTTGAAATTGCCAACCTGCTGCAGTTTCACCATATAGATTACCTGGCTGTTGCTTATGCCGATGAAGGTGTGGAGTTGCGAAAAGCAGGTATCACTTTACCCATCATGGTAATGAATGCCGAGGAAATAACTTATGATGTTTTGGTGCAGTATAACCTGGAGCCTGAATTATTTTCATTCGGTATCTTATCAACTTTTGAAAATTATTTAAAAGAGGTTGGTATAAATAATTACCCGGTGCATATAAAATTAGATACCGGCATGCGGCGCCTTGGTTTTGAGCAAAAAGATATTGAACCATTGTGCAGCAGGTTAAAATCAACATCAGTATTTAAAATACAATCTGTTTTTTCTCACCTGGCGGCCAGCGATTCGGTTTTGCATGATGGCTTTACCGCAACACAGGCAAAAGCATTTTTACTGGGCTGTGATCAGATTCAAAAAATAACCGGTTATACTTTTATCCGCCATATTGCCAACACATCGGCCATATACCGGCACAAAGAGCTGCAGTTGGATATGGTTCGTTTGGGTATTGGTTTATATGGTGTTGATGCAAATACTGAAGTGCAGCAGCAATTAAAAAATGTAAGCACGTTAAAAACTACCATCTCGCAAATAAAAAAAGTTAAAGCGGGCGAAAGTGTGGGCTACAGCCGCAAAGGCATTGCCGCCAAAGATTCATTGATAGCTACAGTAAGAATTGGTTATGCCGATGGATACCCCCGGTTATTAAGCAATGGCATTGGTAAAATGTTGGTTAATAACAAAGCTGTGTCTGTAATTGGCAATGTATGTATGGATATGACCATGCTTGATATTACCGGCGCAGAAGCAAAGGAAGGAGATGAAGTAATTGTTTTTGGTGAAACATTGCCTGTGAGTGAGCTCGCTCTACTGGCACAAAGCATTCCTTACGAAATTTTAACAGGCATTTCTCAAAGGGTGAAAAGGGTTTATTTTGAGGAATAAGCAAATGTGCAAATATGCAAATGTGCTAATAGCGAACAGGTACAGATCAAAAAAGTGAGGGAGACTTTCAACACAAAACACATAACACATAACCCAAAATACATAACACATAACACAAAACACATAACCCCAAACCCTAAAATCTTATCTTTGCCACTTATTATGAAAGCAAAACACGTAACATTCATCATCTTATTAATAATTATTGCCGACCAGGTACTTAAGCTCTGGATAAAAACGCATTATAATCTTAACACATCACAACAGGTTATTGGCAGTGGATTTCAACTCTATTTTGTTGAAAACCCCGGTATGGCTTATGGCTGGAAATTTGGGGGCAACTGGGGAAAGATGGCGCTAACCATTTTCAGGATGGCGGCAGTTATTTTTGGTACCTGGTACCTGCGTAAAATAATCAGGGAAAAACAACACAGGGGTTTCATCTTTTGTGCATCGTTGGTATATGCAGGGGCATTGGGCAATTTAATTGATTCATCTTTTTACGGGTTAATATTTGATAAAGGGATGACGGTTGACCCCACTATCAAAGAATATATAGGTTATAATGGCCTGGCAAAATTTTCTTCGCACGGGTATGCATCCTTTTTACATGGTAATGTGGTTGATATGTTATATTTCCCGGTAATAAAGGGCCACTTTCCTTCATGGGTGCCGTTTTGGGGTGGCGATGATTTTGAATTTTTCCGTCCCATCTTCAATATTGCCGATGCATCTATAACAACGGGTGTTATCAGTATTTTAGTTTTTCAAAAGCGATTTTTTAAGCAGCATAATGTTAAAGAAACGCATCCTGTTGTTGAAACCAATGCGCTGGTAAATGATGAGTCGCAGGTTTCGTAAATTACTTATCTTTAAATCATGAAATTTTCACCGGTTATGAAATGGAATAATCTCTTAAAAACAGTTTGTGCGGGTATTATTTTTTTATCGGCCTGCCAAAAAGCGCTTGACGGAAACCCGGACGGTATTTCGGTGGGTTCGCTTAAAAGTGCAGCAACAGGAGACTGTATGCCGGTTACCGTAAATGGCATATTTAAAGTTGACAGTGTTTTAAACAACGATAATTATGTAGATGTGCATGTTAATATTACTGTTGCCGGCAGTTTTAGTGTAAAAACTGATACAGTAAACGGGTATTCATTTAAAAAAACCGGCACCGTGGGTACCGGCTTAAATACAATAAGGCTGTATGCCAGTGGTAAGCCAATTGCTACAGGGGTTAACAGATTTACCATTTCTTACGGCTTAACTACCTGCAGTTTTACGATTACAGTTTTTGGGTCGGGTACAGGTACAGCGCTTTATACTTTAGGCGGTTCACCGGGTAATTGCTCCGTATCATCTGTAAATGGCACTTATGTAGTAGGCCAGGTAATGACTGCTGCCAATAAAGTTGAAATGACTGTGAACGTAACTGCCATCGGCACTTATATTATTACAGGTACAGCTATCAACGGTGTTTCTTTTGGCGTAAGCGGTGTTTTTACAAATCCCGGTGTACAGAATATTTTTTTAGCAGCTACCGGAACACCAACTGCTGCCGGACTTTTTAATTATCCTGTAACCAACAGTATAACCTCCTGTAATTTTTCTATTACCTATATAACCGGCATTACAAATGCAACCTATACCCTCAGCGGATCTCCCGGTAATTGTACCGGGGCAATGGTAAATGGTACTTATACCGCAGGTACGGCTTTAACAGCAGCAAATGTGGCTGTAATAAATGTAAATGTACTTTCCCCTGGTAATTATAGCATTGCAACTACAACAGTAAATGGTATCAGTTTTTCTGCTACAGGTATTTTTAATACTATGGGTGTGCAACCGGTTACTTTAAATGGAACGGGCACACCAGCAGCATCCGGCACATTTAATATCCCGGTTACCGGCAATGCAAATACCTGTGGTATTTCTGTAAACTGCGGTACTGTTACTCCTCCTGCTAATGTAGATTATGTTCCGGAAACAAGTTTTAGTAACTGGTCAGATAAATTAGTTAGTGGCACAGCAGCCGATACATCTTATACGCAGGTTAGCCCGAATACGAAAGTAATTAACACACAGACCTATAAGATATTTGAGGTAAAAAATATGGGAAACCCCGTTGACTCCTTTTACCATCGTAAAAATGGAGGTATGTATTACCAGTTGTATGATGGGGATTATGGCATTTTTGACAATCCATTTAGTAAAGATGGATTAATACTTGATTCTTCGCTGGCTGTTAATGGTGCCTGGACAGTTGTTCTTGGGATGAATGCAGTTGGCGGCATTCCTGTTAATGTAAAAATAAACTGCAAGATACTAGCTAAAAATGTTACAGCAATTGTACAAGGCAATAACTACACGAAAATTATAAAAGTTTCATACAGTTACGTTGGCGACCCTGGAACCGGCGACATCGTATTTGCGCAAGAAGAAAGATGGTACGCAAAGGGTTTTGGCCTGATCTATGATAAAATCAATGATGTACCCGTTACAACTACAGAAATAACAGAGACAACAAGGATACAGATTTTTTAACAACAGTTTGCCAAAAGGCCGCTTATTTTTGTTGAAAAAAAATACAACTTTAGAAAAACAATAACGATGAAAACAAAAAACTGGATGTGGGGTTTAGGGATTTTGGTAATTTTTATATCCTGCGAAAAAGAATATAGTGAGGAAAACGCCGGTACGCCCGATGCATTAATTGTTGGCCTTGATTGCCGAATCAGTAAAATTGCTTATACAGATACAGCCACCAACACCGGTATTGGTTCATTAGAAGCTGCCATTAACAGCCTGGATATTGTAACAAAAATCACAAAATTCGACAGCTTATCAAACACCATTGAATTTATTTCAACACCAACATACCTCAGCGATACCATTTATATTAATCCTGATGAATATTTTGTGGTAGATATAAACAAACGCATCAGCAAATTGCACGGCCTGTTAGATCCTACTGATCCGTTTTCCTTACAGTTTGATTTGTTTTATGTGTATAATGGAACAGGTTACCTTGTAACAAAAAACTATTTTCTCAGCAGTAGTCCGGGCTTTTTATATTACCAGGTTAACTATACCTATAATTTGGGTAACCTTACCCGCATGACAGGAACGGACCAGTTATCGGGCGATTTAATTGTGGATGCAGATGTTAGTTACTTCAGCAATATTGTACCTAAAAGATATTTATATATTTTTCCTGATGAAAAAGGGTATCCTTATTTTAACCAGTTTTATAATTATGGTATAAAAAATTATAATGCCATTAAAAAAATGACTGTACGCAATTACGATCCCGGAAATGTGGTTAGAGATTCTACGGTTTCAACCTTCAGCAATTACATTATGAGCCGTGATACGTATGTACTGAGTGTACAAATGGCCGGTGATGATCAGCAAAGCATTCCGGCATCGGCGGGGAAGTTGAGTTTTAGTTATAAGTGTAAATAAAATTATTTCTGATAAAAGAAGAGGCGGCCTGTTGGGGCTGCCTCTTTTGTTTTATGTGTCTGGCCATTTCATGGTCAGACGAGGACGTCAGACCATCCCCACCATATTTGCCGGTATCACCCACGCATCAAATTCCTTCTCCGTAACATAACCCAGTTTAACGGCCATCTCTTTTAAAGTGGTTCCTTCTTTATGTGCTTTCTGCGCTATCTCAGCCGATTTGTAATAACCAATTTTGGTATTTAAAGCAGTAACCAGCATCAATGAATTATCAAGGTGCTTTTTAATATTGTCTTTTATGGGTTCAATGCCCACGGCACATTTATCATTAAAAGAAACGCAGCCATCACCAATAAGCCTGGCACTGTGTAAAAAATTATAGATCATCACCGGTTTAAAAACATTCAGTTCAAAATGGCCGTTGCTGCCACCAATGCCAATGGTAACATCGTTGCCCATCACTTGTGCGGCAATCATAGTTAATGCTTCGCATTGTGTTGGGTTTACTTTCCCGGGCATGATGGAGGAGCCCGGCTCATTATCGGGAATAAAAATTTCGCCAATACCACTCCTTGGCCCCGATGATAACATGCGTATGTCATTGGCGATCTTCATTAAACTTACGGCTACTACTTTTAATGCGGCATGTGCTTCTACTATGGCATCATGTGCTGCCAATGCTTCAAATTTATTATCAGCAGTTTTAAAAGGCAGTTTGGTTAGTTTGGCAATATGCCTTGCCACATTCACATCGTATTTTGGAGGCGTGTTAATGCCTGTGCCAACTGCGGTACCGCCCAAAGCCAGTTCGCTTAAATGAGCCAGGGTATTTTTAATGGCTCTTAATCCATGATCTAATTGAGAAACATATCCGCTGAATTCCTGGCCAACAGTTAACGGAGTAGCATCCATAAAATGTGTACGGCCAATCTTTACCACTTTTTTAAAAGCCTTTGCTTTTTTGTCAAGTGTATTCCTCAATTTGGTAATTCCCGGAATAGTTGTTTCCATCAAAATTTTATAAGCCGCAATATGCATGGCAGTAGGAAAAGTATCATTACTGCTCTGGCTTTTATTAACGTCGTCATTCGGATGTAAATATTTTTCCTTGTCGGATAACTTACCACCATTGATCACATGCCCGCGATAGGCCACCACTTCATTTACATTCATATTACTTTGCGTACCGCTGCCCGTTTGCCAAACTACCAAAGGAAAAAAATCATCCAGTTTACCATCCAGTATTTCTTTACATACTTTGCCAATAAGATCCGCTTTCTTCCTGGTCAATACACCCGCATCAGCATTGGTTAAAGCGGCAGCATGTTTTAAATAAGCAAAGGCGGCGATAATTTCTTTGGGCATCCTGTTGATGTCCTGCGCAATTTTAAAATTGTCAATACTGCGTTGGGTTTGAGCTCCGTAATAGGCATTTACCGGTACATGCACTTCACCCATGGTGTCTTTTTCTATCCTGTATTCCATATGAACAATTAGTTAAGCTGTGAATTATTTTGCAAAGATAAAGATATACTCCAGTGCGTAAAAATACTAAGTAAACTACCTCAAAAAAAGATATTAACATGTGAACATATACTATTTTTTTGTTCTAATAATACATCTACATTTATTAACTACTTTTTTCACACAAACTAAACTAAACGATTTATGAAAAAAACTTTATCACTAACAGTATTGTTAGTACTCACTGCTTCGTTGGGGTTTTCACAAACAGACCCGTTTTGGTCTCCCAATAATGGCAACCGAAACACTATTGCAACAGATAAAGCCGTTGCGAGATTATCTTATCCAAAAGAATTCAAACTATTCAATTTAAATACAGCTCCGCTGCGTCAGGAATTGTTTACTATCGTTGATAAAAGATCGGCTAATAATTCCACGATCATTTCTCTACCGAATGCAGATGGCGGCTTAGAACAATTCAGGGTAGTAGAAGCTTCCAATTTTGAACCCGACCTGCAGGCAAAGTTTCCCGGGATCAGGGCATACTCAGGAAAAGGTATCACCGATCCATATGCTACATTAAAATTGAGTATCTCTCCGCAGGGTATACAAACTATGGTATTCAGAACTGATAAGGACAATGAATTCATTGAGCCTTATTCCAATGATCATACGGTGTATTCTGTATACAAAGCGCATAGGGATAAGGGCCAGTTACCATGGACCTGCTCAACTGATGATAAAGAGATGGCCACTAATTTAAAATCACAATTACCAGTTGAAAGTGCAACAGGCAGTTCAACCGGCCAATTAAAAACAATGCGCCTTGCACAATCCTGTAATGCTGAGTATGCTAATTATTTCGGCGCAACAAGTGCTGCACAGGTAAGCCTTGTATTAGCAGCTTTTAATGCTACGCTTACACGTTGTAACGGGGTTTATGAAAAAGACCTTGCATTGCACCTCAACCTAATTGCAAATACAACTTCTGTTATTTATTATAATACATCAACAGATCCTTATTCTACTACATTAAGCCAATGGAACCTGCAATTGCAAAAAACATTGACCTCCGTTATAGGAAGTGCCAATTATGATATCGGCCACATGTTTGGTGCATCGGGTGGTGGCGGAAATGCCGGTTGTATCGGTTGTGTGTGCGTAGATCCTGCCAATCAAAACTCTCTTGCAAAAGGTTCAGGTATCACTTCCCCTGCTGATGGTATTCCGCAGGGAGATAATTTTGATATTGATTATGTAGTGCATGAAGTAGGCCATCAATTAGGCGCTAACCATACTTTCTCTATGAGCAATGAAGGCACCGGCGTAAATAAAGAAATAGGATCGGGTATCACTATTATGGGATACGCAGGTATTACCAGCCAGGACGTGGCGCCTCATTCTTTGGATATCTATCATGAAGCATCCATTGCGCAGATACAGGCTAATCTTGCTACAAAGACTTGCCCTGTATCTACAAATATTACTGCTAACAACCTGGCACCTGTTATTGGTGCTGTGAGTAACTATACTATCCCTATCAGTACACCCTTTGCATTGACCGGCTCTGCAACAGATGCCAATGGAGATGCACTGACCTATTGCTGGGAGCAAAATGATAATGCGTCTTCAACTCAAACAGGGGCAAGCAGCGTTGCTTCTCCAACTAAGGCAACAGGCCC